>CAZXRS010000209.1:0-3946 GCA_964642635.1 uncultured Bifidobacterium sp.
GCGGCTTGGGCGCGGCATCGAAAATCATCGGCAGACCGATGATCGCCGCCAGCACCAGCGCTGTTGCGCCGATCAGGCGACGACGCGCGCGCTTTTTTTCGGGCAGCATCGGATCCATCGGCTCTTCTTCATTGGCCTTTGCCCGGCTGCGACGCGGCCTGACAGGAATGTCAAGATCGTCGTCCGAGCCCTGTGATTTCTTGCCGAAGAACGAGAACAAGCCCATAGAAAGAAGTGTCTGGTAACTGCTCGGTGACGGTGATCAGCGCGATTGTCGCGCCGACATCACGCCTGCCACCGTAAGGAATGATCCGAAGACCACCATTCTATCATTCTCGGTGGCATGCTCAGCCGCTGCTTTATAGGCTTCTTCGGGGTTGGCGAAGCAGCGGATGCTACGTTCGGCGCCCTCGTCGCTGCTATCAACGACACCCGCAGCGCGCAAGGCAGCTGCCAGGCTCTGCGCGCTGGCAGCACGAGGCAGCGGAAGATCGCACAGGTACCAGTGATCCACCTTATCTTTCAGCTGCGAAAGGATGCCCGCGATGTCCTTGTCGGCCATGGCGCCGAAGACCGCGTAGGTGTACGGATAAAACCCCATGCTGTCGAGGTTCTGCGCGAGCGTTGCCGCCGCATGCGGATTGTGAGCGACGTCGAGAATGACAGACGGGCGTCCCGGCAGCACTTGGAAGCGCGCCGGCAGATCGACCAGCACCAGACCGGTTCGAGCCTCCTGCGCACCCAGTGGGAGCCGATCGCGAAGCACTTCCAGCGCGGCCAGCGCGGCGCTGGCATTCAGCAGTTGATTAGCGCCGCGCAGGCTGGGATAAGCGAGCGAGTGACGACGCATCGCACGTCCGCCGTAGTTCCACTGCTGGCGATCGCCGCTGTAATTGAAATCGCGCCCAAACAGCCACAGGTCAGCTCCAATCGCATTTGCATGATCGATGAGCGATGAGGGTGGAGAAGGATCGCTGCAGATGGCTGCGCGGCCCGGTCGGAAAATACCGGCCTTCTCAAAGCCGATCTTTTCTCGCGTATCGCCGAGATACTCCATGTGGTCGAGATCAACGCTGGTCACGATAGCCACATCCGCATCGATGATGTTTACCGCATCAAGCCGACCGCCGAGTCCTACCTCCAAAATGACCGCATCGACACCGGCATCCATGAACAGCTTCATGATGGCCAGGGTAGTGAATTCGAAATAGGTCAGCGAGACCTCGCCGCGCGCAGCTTCGACCTGCTCAAAGGCTGCGCATAAGTCCTCATCGCTGGCGCTCTGACCATGAATGCGCGCACGTTCATTGAACAGCAGAATGTGTGGAGAGGTATATAGGCCGACCCGGTACCCCCCCTGAATCAGCATGGACTCGAGCATCGCGCAGGTCGAGCCCTTGCCATTGGTGCCACCGACCGTGATGACTGGGCAAGCGAACTTGAGGCCGAGTTTCTGAGCGACGACGGACACGCGATCTAGGCCCATGTCGATGGCCTTAGGGTGCATGGCTTCGAGGCGGGTGAGCCAGTCGTTCAGAGATGGGGGCATAAGTTTAAGAAACAAAAAAGACACTGGATCCCAGCCTGCGTCAGGATGACGATTGAGAAGCCGGCAGACCTCAAAACGTCATCCCAGCGCAAGCTGGGATCCAATGCCTCGGTAGACCGTTGGTTAGAACGAGGAACGCGCGCCCTTAAGCAATCACATCCGCCGGCTGATTCTGCAGCAGCGCCAGCAACTGAGCGATTTCTTCGCGCATCTTGCGGCGGTCAACGATCATGTCGATCGCACCTTTCGTCAGGATGAACTCTGAGCGCTGGAAGCCTTCCGGCAGTTTCTCCCTGACGGTGTTCTCGATCACGCGCGGGCCGGCAAAGCCGATCAAGGCCTTGGGCTCGGCTACCACCACATCGCCCATGAAAGCGAATGACGCCGACACACCACCCATCGTCGGGTCGGTCAGCACAGAAATAAACGGCAGCTTCTTTTCCGACAGCTTGGTCAGCATCGCGGTCGTTTTTGCCATCTGCATCAGCGACAGCAAGCCTTCTTGCATACGCGCGCCGCCGGTGGCCGTGATGCAGATGAATGGCACTTTCTGCTCTAGCGCGGTCTGCGCGCCGCGCACGAAGCGCTCGCCAACCACTGAACCCATAGAGCCGCCCATGAATTCAAATTCAAAGCAGGCCACGACAACCGGTAGCGACATGATGGCGCCACCCATAACGATCAGCGCGTCGGTCTCGCCCGTCGCGTCGATGGCTGACTTCAGGCGGTCCGGATATTTTTTGCTGTCTTTGAATTTCAGTGTGTCGACCGGCAGTACTTCCTGACCGATTTCGTAACGGCCCTCCTGATCGAGCAGTTTGTCGAGTCGCTCACGGGCGCTGATACGCATATGGTGATCGCACTTCGGGCAGACTTGCTGATTCGATTCGAGGTCGGTGCGGTAAAGCACGGACTCGCAGGATGGGCATTTGACCCACAGGCCTTCCGGCACGGAACGGCGGGTATTCGGGTCGGAACGCTGGATGCGGGGCGGGAGGAGTTTCTCAAGCCAGCTCATCGTTGCTCTCTTTCGTTCGGTGGCGAAGGACGCCGGATGGCGCGCATTTTACCCTCGGTGGGGCGGAATGGGCTAGGTGGAATAGTTTCTAAAAAAGTAATTCATTGGTGATTCATGGATTCCAGCTTCCCCCCCCAGCTTTCGCTGGGGCGGTGGGTGGAATGTCGCCTCAAAGGGCATCATGCCTCAATCACGTCGTCCCAGCGTAAGCTGGAACCGATGCTTGATCAACCACAGGAATCAGGCAGCCACCTCATCCATCGCCTTCCGTATCCCCGTCAGAAACTCGCTAACCGCCGCCACCGCTTTATCCTTGGCCGTGTTCTCCAGCTCCTGAATGATGCGCGATCCGATCACCACCGCATCGGAAACCGAAGCGACGGTCTTGGCCGTTGCCGCATCACGAATGCCGAAGCCAACGCCAATCGGCAACTTCACATGCTTTCGGATAGCCGCAATACGCTCTGACACTTCGGCTGTATCGATATGTCCGGCGCCGGTCACGCCCCGCAGCGATACGTAATAGGAAAAGCCGCTACTGATCTGCGCCACCTGCTTAATGCGCTCCTCTGTCGAGGTCGGCGCAAGCAGGAAGATCAGATCCATATCCTGTGCCTTCAGCTTCTCGGAGAACTCCTGTGCCTCTTCCGGAGGATAGTCGACCACGATTGCGCCATCCACACCCGCCGACTTTGCCTCACTGACGAAACGATCCACACCCATACGCTCGACAGGATTCGCATAACCCATCAGCACAACCGGCGTGGTCGTGTCGTCTTTGCGGAAAGCGCGCACGAACTCGAGCACATCTTGCATGCCCACGTTGAACTTCAATGCACGCTCATTTGCGCGCTGAATCACCGGACCTTCAGCCATCGGATCCGAGAAAGGTACGCCCAGTTCGAGAATGTTGACGCCACTCTTCACCATTGCATGCATCAGCGGCACGGTGAGCTCAGGCGCTGGATCGCCGGCGGTGATGAAGGTGATCAGCGCTTTCTTTTTTGTCGACTGAAGCATGTCGAAGGTTTGCTTAATTCTGGACATGGTGAACCCTCAGTGCTTCGGCTGCGAATGCTGTTTATCGTATTCCTGCACCGTATGCATATCCTTGTCACCGCGGCCGGACAGGTTGACCAGAATGGTCTTGTCCTTCGGTAGCGTCTTCGCAAATTTCAGCGCATACGCAATCGCATGACTGGATTCGAGCGCAGGAATAATGCCCTCGATGCGACAGCAATCATGGAAAGCCTGAATAGCCTCGTCATCCGTCACGCTGACGTACTCGGCGCGATGCGAATCCTTCAACCACGCATGCTCAGGACCAACGCCGGGATAATCCAGTCCCGCCGAGACCGAATGGGTCTCGATGATCTGTC
>CAZXRS010000210.1:0-3920 GCA_964642635.1 uncultured Bifidobacterium sp.
GCTGTCGAGCACGCTGACATCTTTGTCACCGCGACCGGCAACTACCATGTGATCACGCACGACCACATGAAGAAGATGAAAGACCAGGCGATCGTCTGCAACATCGGTCACTTCGACAACGAGATCGAAGTCGTCGCGCTGAAGCAGTACAAATGGGAAAACATCAAGCCACAAGTGGATCACGTGATCTTCCCGGACGGTAAGCGCATCATCCTGCTGGCTGAAGGCCGCCTGGTGAACTTGGGCTGCGGTACTGGCCATCCGTCGTATGTGATGAGCTCGTCGTTCGCAAACCAGACGATTGCACAGATCGAGCTGTACACGAAGACAGCGAACTACCCGATCGGCGTATACACCTTGCCTAAGCATCTCGATGAAAAAGTCGCGCTGCTGCAGCTCAAGACGCTCAACGCGCAGCTCACAAAGCTGACCGAAGAGCAGGCTGCCTATATCGGCGTGAAGAAAGAAGGACCCTACAAGCCGGAACACTATCGTTACTGATCTGGCGTGTTGATAGCGGGTTTCGCCCACAGCGAAACCCGCCAAGTCCACCCCGCACCATGCGCCTTCTTCTCATCTGGCTCATCAATACCGCCGCGATCTTCGCGCTTCCACACCTGCTCGATTCAGTTCAGGTCGACAGTTTTACGACGGCGCTGTTCGCTGCGCTGATTCTCGGTCTGGTCAATACGCTGATCCGCCCCATCCTGCTCGTACTCACCTTGCCCGTTACTTTCCTGACGCTTGGTCTGTTCGTGTTTGTGATCAACGGCCTGATGTTCTGGGCGGTTGCTGACATGGTGCAGGGATTTCAGGTGGCGAGCTTCGGCTCGGCGATTGTCGCAGCCTTCGTGTACAGCAGTATCTCTTGGCTATTGTCAGCACTTTTACTCTGAAAAATCATGCGCCAACCCAGCTTTAGCGTTGAATTCTTTCCGCCCAAAACACCTGAGGGTGTAGAAAAACTGCGCGCGACGCGCCAGCAACTGGCGGCGATGCGGCCCGAATATTTTTCCGTCACCTTTGGTGCAGCCGGATCCACGCAGGCCGGTACGCGCGACACGGTGTTTGAGATTCATGCAGAAGGTCACCAGGCTGCCCCCCATCTGTCTTGCATCGGCCGCACCCGTGCGGATCTGCGCGAGATCATCAATGAATATAAAGCTCGGGGCATTCGTCAGCTCGTCGCGCTGCGCGGTGATTTGCCGAGCGGTTTTGGTGGTGCTTTCGGTGAGCTGCATTACGCGAGCGATCTGATCGAGTTTATTCGTGCCGAGACGGGTGAATGGTTTCATATTGAGGCCGCCGCCTATCCGGAGATGCATCCGCAGGCAAAGTCACCGCAAGATGACCTGCAGAATTTTGTTCGCAAGGTGAAGGCGGGCGCGGATTCGGCGATCACGCAGTATTTCTTTAATGCCGATGCGTATTTCCGCTTCGTCGATGACGCGAAAAAACTGGGTGCCGATGTGCCCGTGGTCCCGGGCATCATGCCCATCACGAATTACTCGCAGCTAGTGCGCTTCTCCGATATGTGTGGTGCGGAAGTGCCGCGCTGGATCCGGTTGAAGCTGGCGTCGTTCGGTGATGATTCCGAGTCCATACGCGCCTTCGGTCTGGATGTGGTGTCGCAGATGTGCGAGCGGCTACTCGATGGTGGCGCGCCGGGGCTGCATTTCTACTCGCTCAATCAGTCCGGCCCGGCACTGGCCATCTGGCAGCGGTTAAAGCGGGATTAAACCTCGGGCGGGTGTCGCCCAATTCTGGGCTTAACCGTCAATCCGTAATGATCGCGTCTAGCGGCACGTCATGTGCCTCGGCCGCGAACTCCACCTGTGCAAACGCATACGCGATGCCGACGGCTTTGGGTCGCGGCGTCTGCGCCAGCGTGCGGTCGAAATAGCCGCCACCGAAACCCAGCCGCAGCTTGTCGCTGGTGAAACCGACACAGGGCGCGAGTACGGCATCCGGTTGTAAAAACTCGTTACGCGCAACCGGCGCCATGGTGCCGCTCGCATCCTTCGCCAACGCGTCGCCGGCCTGCCAGCGCACGAATACCAAGGGGTGATCACGTTCGAGCACCACCGGCATCGTCAGAGTAATGCCGCGCGACGGTAATTCCGCATAAAGCGCTGAGAGATCCGGCTCGCCCGCGATCGCCAGATAAGCACCCAGCACTTTTACCTGATGAAGCTCGAGCCAATGCATTAGCTGCTCCCCGATCCTCGCGTCGGCCTGTGCCTTGGCTTCAGGTGCCAGCGCGCGCCGTGCGGCGATTAATCGGTGTCGCAGTTCAGATTTATTTGACGGGTTGTTCATCATAGAAAATTCAAGGTATCCCACGAAATCATTGCGGTACAGCATGCTATTCTAAAGAACTAAACGAACAGCTTTATCTACACGGACAAGAGGCAATGAAGTATCGAAAGCAGTTATTAGCAGGTGTAATGTTCGGTGCAACGCTGACCCTGCCGCCGCTGGCGTCGGTGACCAGCGCTGCAACCCGGCACGTGAGCCCCGCAACCCGACACGCAGTGCTGGTCGCCAGCCCGGCCGATGCCGATTTTGTCGCACTGCGTGAGGCTGCGCTGCGCGGCGATACCGGTGAAGCCGGCCGCATTTCAGCGCGCCTGACCAACTATCCGATTCAATCCTACATCGATTACTACCGACTCTACCCCAGGCTAGGTTCCGCGCCCGAAGGTGAAATCCGGCAATACCTTGAGCATTACGATGGAACGGCAATCGCCGACCGGCTTCGCAATGATTGGTTGCTATGGTTGGGTCGTGCTCGTGACTGGCGCGTGTTCGACGAACAATACGCGCGTTTCGTGCTGAATGATGACACCCAAGTTAAATGCTATGCGCTGCTGTCGCGTCTGGCAAAAGGAGAAAATGTCGCCAAGCCGGCGCGCGAATTACTACAGCAACCGAAATACTACGGCGAAGCCTGCGTTGATCTGATTGGCAAGCTAGCTCAGGACAAGAAGTTCAACGAATCCGATGTGTGGCGGCAAATCAGATTGTCGGTCGAATCCGGCATGACCGGCATCGCGCGACGGATCGGTCATTACACCGATGTCAACGACAAGCAACTCGCGCAGGCGATTGACAAGCCCTATGCGATTCTCGATCGCGGCGCCAACGGTGGCCGAACCACTCACGAACTCTTCCTGATCGCGCTCGGTCGTGCTGCGCGAGATAACCGTGACAAGGCCGTCCGCGCTCTCGAGAAATCGCAGTCACGGCTCAACGCCGACGAAATCACGATCGCCTGGTCGCAGGTAGCCTTGCAGGCCTCACTGGCGCTGCAAAAAGACGCAGCGAATTACTGGCGCCGCACCTTCGATGCGCCGCTGTCACAAGAGGGCTATCAGTGGCGTGTGCGCGCCGCGCTGCGTGAGGGTGACTGGAGCATGGTGGCCAAGTCCATCGATCTGATGCCGCGCGACTTGCAGAAAGACCCGGCATGGACCTACTGGCGTGGCCGTGCGCATGCGGCACTCGGGCGCGCTGATGAGGCGAAGCCACTCTACCAGCAGCTGGCGGGCCAGCATCATTTTTACGGCTTGCTATCGAGCGAAGAACTGTTGCAGCCCATTGTGCCGCCGCCCAAGCCATCGCCACCCACCTCAGCCGAGCTCGCCGAGGCGTCTGCTAACAGCGGGTTGATTAATGCGCTGAAGTTTTACGAACTTGATCTGCGTTACGAAGGCAATCGCGAATGGAACTGGCAACTGCGCAAGATGAGTGACAGGCAACTACTGGCGGCCGGAGAATTCGCGCGTCGCAGTGATGCGCTTGATCGCATGGTGGCCAGCGGCGATCGCGCGAAAACGGAACTCGACCTCAGTCATCGCTATCCGACACCGCATGACGACATCATGCACAGCGCCACAGCGACTCTCGGCATTGACAAG
>CAZXRS010000211.1:0-3907 GCA_964642635.1 uncultured Bifidobacterium sp.
GCGGGACTATTGATGCTTGTGCTGCGAGATTAAAATCCGATATCTCGTTGCTGCAAGAAGCGACCGCAACCCACGGATTCATGCCCATTCTCCTGATTGGTGAAGATTTTCCAAAGGATTGGGTTGAAGCAGTTGCGGATATGGCCGGCTTCTTTTCGGTTCTACCGTTGCATTACGATCGGCACATGCTCGTGAATCTACTGCGTGCGCAATCATCGCTGTCGGCAGATGACGGACATGCAGCCGCCTTGACAAATGCAATGACATTCAGTCTGAGGCCAGCCGTACCCATGCCGGTATCGACTTCGGGCGCAGTGGGCTGCCGGGTACTCATCGTCGAAGATAATCCCACCAACCGAAAGGTACTGCAAAAGATACTCGAGAGGGAGGGGCATGATTGCACGCTTGCGCGCGACGGCGAAGAGGCACTGGATTTGATCGGCGAACAGGACTTTGATGCAATTATTCTCGATCTGAATATGCCTAAAGTGACCGGGATTGAGGTCGCAAAATTCTGCAAAGTGATGGGTGGTAGGGCGGCATTGACGCCGATCATCATGTTTTCAGCAAGTGTCACTCAGGAGGCCAGAGAAGAAAGTATGAGTGCAGGTGCCGATGCTTTCATGCCTAAGCCTATCGATGTGCCAAGTTTTCTTGAGACGCTCAACCGGCTTGTGCAACGAGACGATTCTTCACGATCATTGTCCGGTATTTCATCTGCTCAGCCGACTGCCGTGGTTAGAAATCTACATGAGCCCATACTCGATCTGAGTAAGTTGTCCGATATTGAAACGGTCAGCGATGATCCGGTTTTTCTGGATGAACTGATCGTCGAATTCATGACAGAGGGGCGTAGACTGATGGGCGTTGTTGAAAAAGGAATAGCAGCCCGGGACTGGGTATCAGTGAGTTCTGCGCTGCATGCACTGAGAGGTTCAGCGCTCAGCATAGGTGCGACTGCGTTAAAAGTGATTTGCGGCCGTATTGAAAAACTTCCTCCAAACGATATCTACGTTCGGAGGAAGAAAATACAAGAAGAATTAGCTCAATGTTTTTCTTGCCTGTGTCTAGAGCTGGAAGTCTATCGCAAGCTTCGGATAAAAAAGTTTGGTTATCCAAATTTTCATTGAATGGATCACGCTGCCATTAATTCGGAAATATTTTCTTTCCCGCGGGCGTATCGTCCCTGGCCATGTTGGGCGCGCTGTGACGTCAGCAGACGGTGCATCATTTTCAGGTCTTTTTCCTCAATACGAAGTGCTGCATCTACCCATGTCAATGCGATCTTACTCAGCTCTTCATGCGTGACAGGCCAGATATGCTGGCGGCAATCATAGATTGCACTTGCACCATTAAAGTGACGCTTACGCTTCCGAATCATTTCCCTGACCACCCGGTCACCCTCACCGATCGGAGCGATGACGTCGACGACACCCATCTCGGCAAATTCCTCTGCGCTATAGATGTTTCCGCTCAATAGCAATTCTTCAGCCTTCCGCATGCCGACCCGCCGCGCGAGAAAACTATAGGCACCCATTCCAGGGCAGAGATTGAATAGAATTTCGGGCAAGCCCATCCGGGACCCTGCTTCGGCAATAATGATGTCGCTGGCGAGCGCAAGTTCAAGGCCACCACCCAGCGCATCACCTTGAACCAGCGATATCGTAATAATCGAGGCGTCATATCCGGTGACGTGAGTAAAAATCGCGTCTATGCAGTACATGGCATAGTTCAGCAAGCCTTCCCTGTCCCGTTCCTTAATCAGGTTAAGGAACAGCATCAAATCACCGCCAAGGTTGAACATACTTGGACGTCGTGATGCGATCACCGAAAATTCGACAGGAACCCATTCATCATTGTGTATATATTTACCCTGGTGCTGCTGCAGTTCGTTGGCGCCATGGTGCAACTCTTCGATCATGTCTTGGTTGAAGCACGGTACGCCGATCGGCTTCATGTAGGTCCACAGGGTACGTAGTTCAGGATCGTATTCGCGATCAACTTGTTGGAGCTGGCGACGTGGCCAGATCGATGCCGGTTGCGGAAGGCGTTGTGAGAGATCCGTTTTTTCAGTGGTCATCAACATCATTTTCTCCTTCAATCATATTTGTCGGCGCCACGAGCTTTTTGCCCGGGCAAATTTAGGTTGATTGGCCGTATTGCCACTCATTCCCTGATACCCACGTTGTCCCGGTAGGTTGACCTCGCCATGATTTCATCGGAGTATGCGGACCACCACTCGGCGCAGTCCACACCACCTACCCGTTGAAATCAAAACAACGACATCAAATTGATTTTTCTTGTTGTTCAGAGCAATTTTTTTTATTCTGGCTCAACACTCAGGCATACGAGCCAAGTTTAGAAATTTCGTAAAACTTGCCTATCCTTGTTAGTGCCCCTCTGATTTGAACTAATAATGTTTGTGTATCCTCGATATTTTCTTTGTAACCACAGGTATGGGAGCGCCAGCTGTGGCATGAGTTAGAATTCCTTATTGCGGCATTTTTGCGGTCATCATGAAACCCCACAGAAATTTCGATAAAGCGCTGCGTCAGCTGGTCGACAACAATCGTGACTGGGCGGCTGCTATGGTCGAGGAAGATCCAGAGTTTTTCAGCAAACTGGTGTCACAGCAGTCGCCAGAATTTCTATGGATTGGTTGTTCGGACAGTCGCGTGCCGGCGAATGACATCGTCGGACTCGACCCGGGTGAGTTGTTCGTGCACCGTAACGTCGCGAACGTGGTTGTGCATACTGATCTGAATAGTCTTTCAGTGCTGCAGTTTGCGATCGATATGCTGCGTGTGAAACACGTGATCGTCGTTGGCCACTACGGTTGTACGGGTGTTCGCTGCGCGATGGAGCGCAAACGCGTAGGACTCGCCGACAACTGGCTGCGACACGTGCAGGATGTGCATAACAAGCACGCGCACCTTCTGCCGGAATCGATGGAAGTACATGCGCGCCACGACAGGCTCTGCGAGCTGAACGTCATCGAGCAGGTAGTGAATGTCTGCGAAACGACGATCGTACAGGACGCCTGGGAGCGTGGTCAGGAACTGACCATCCACAGCTGGGTATACAGTCTGGAAGATGGTCTAGTCAGGGATCTGGGAATGGCCGTAGGTAGTGCGGATGAACTCAGGCCGCAGCTACAAGCCTCGCTGAAGCGCTACGACGTCTGATCAGAACGAGTGCTCTACAGCAGGAAAGCTGCCGTCCTTTACCGCATCCACATACGCACGGAAGGCCCCTGTAAGGCTGGTCTGGCCTTGCATGAAGTCTTTTACAAACTTCGGCCGATGTCCGGGGAATGCACCGATCATGTCATGCATCACCAGGACCTGACCCGAACAGTCCACGCCGGCACCTATGCCGATAGTTGGAATGGCCAGCTTGCGGGTCACATCAGCGGCCAGCGCTGACGGTATCGCTTCTAGCACGAGTAAGGAAGCGCCTGCTTCCTGTAGCGAAAGCGCATCGTTCAATAAGCGCGTTGCCTCTTCGGTCGTCTTTCCCTGCACCTTGAATCCGCCCAGCTGATGTACTGACTGTGGCGTCAGGCCGAGATGCGCGCACACCGGCATGCCGCGTTCCACCAGCATGCTGACCGTCGGTGCCAGCCACTCGCCGCCTTCAAGCTTTACCATCTCTGCGCCGGCACGCATCAGTTGCGCGGCACTATCCATGGCCAGTGAGGGCGTGTGATAGCTGGCAAACGGCATATCGACCACCAGCAACGGACGCTGCGCTCCGCGAGCCACACAGGCGGTGTGGTAAGCGATGTCAGAGAGCGATACCGGCAGCGTTGTTGTATGGCCTTGGACGACCATGCCAAGCGAGTCGCCAACCAGTAGCGCATCGACACCGCACTGATCCATTACGCCGGCGAAGCTCGCGTCATAGC
>CAZXRS010000212.1:0-3897 GCA_964642635.1 uncultured Bifidobacterium sp.
TTCGGTGTCGGCCGTACCCGTCATGCCGGCCAGCTTGCCGTACATGCGGAAATAATTCTGGAAAGTGATCGATGCCAGCGTCTGGTTCTCGTTCTGGATGCGAGCGCCTTCTTTCGCCTCGACCGCTTGATGCAGACCTTCGGACCAGCGGCGACCCTGCATAAGTCGTCCGGTGAATTCATCCACGATGATTACTTCGCCGTTCTGCACCACATACTGCTGATCCTTGTGATACAGCACATGCGCGCGCAAGGCGGCGTAGAGATGGTGAATCAGCGTGATGTTCGACGGATCGTACAGCGATGCGCCTTCCGGCAGCAGACCCATCTCGGTCAGAATACGCTCGGCCTTTTCATGGCCGGCCTCGGTCAGTAGCACACTGTGTGCTTTCTCATCCTTGGTGTAATCGCCGGGCACTTCGACCACGCCTTTGCCATCCGGCGTCTCTTCACCGATCTGCAGCGTCAGCAACGGCGGCAGCGCGTTCATCTTGCGATACATCTCGGTGTGATCTTCCGCCTGACCGGAGATGATCAGCGGTGTACGTGCTTCGTCGATCAGAATCGAGTCAACTTCATCGACGATCGCGAACGCGAGGCCACGCTGCACGCGCTCGACCGGTGAGTACACCATGTTGTCGCGCAGGTAATCGAAGCCAAACTCGTTATTGGTACCGTAGGTGATGTCGGCAGCATAGGCCTTCTGCTTTACATCATGCGCTGCCTGCGACAGATTCACGCCGGTGGTCAGCCCCAGCCAGCTATACAGCTTGCCCATCCACTCGGCGTCGCGCTGTGCGAGATAGTCGTTGACTGTCACGACGTGTACGCCATTACCGGTCAGTGCGTTGAGGTAGGCCGGCAGGGTAGCCATCAGCGTCTTGCCTTCGCCTGTACCCATTTCTGCGATCTTGCCCTGATGGAGCACCATGCCGCCAATCAGCTGCACATCGAAATGGCGCATCTTCAGCACGCGTTTCGACGCTTCGCGGCAGACCGCAAAGGCTTCGACAAGAATGTCGTCGGTCGTGGCGCCGGCGGCCAGTCTGGCTTGCAGCTCGGGGGTCTTGGACTTCAGCGCATCATCGGAGAGTTGTTCAAGCGCCGGTTCGAGCGCGTTGATCGCGCGAACGGATTTCTGCAGTTGCTTGATCAGCCGCTGATTGCGGCTGCCGAAAATCTTGGTGAGTAGGGACATGCCAGGGGTAGAAAGTGTCAGGGCTTGCGTAGTCGTCGCCCTCGTGCAGACGAGCTGAGGCCAGCATTAGCCAAAACCGCGATTCTAGCATGTGGCCCCTTATTGTCAGACCGGCACTTCAGTGCCGGATGTCTGTGTGCTAAGGTTGCCGGATGTCCAAAAACTCACCCAATTTCACGCCCGCGCGCCGCCCCGGACAAGCCCCGAAAACGCGCGAGGTGTTTGAATTTCTGCAATCCAGCGACCAGCTGTCGGCCCTGCTTCCGGCCGCACAGCGCATGGGCCAGTTGCAAGCCGATTGCGAACAGTTGCTGCCCACGCTGTTTGCGAACTGCCGCGCATTGCAGATCAGGGAAAGTGAGTTGCAGGTCGCAGTACCCAACGCCGCGCTGGCTACGCGCTTGCGGCAGAGTTTGCCAAAGCTGCAGCAGGGTCTGCGCGAGAAAGGCTGGGCCATCGATGGCATCAAGCTGAAGGTGCAGCCGATGTCGGCCGAGCTACAGCGGCCGGTCAGCAAGCAAGAGATTCATGAATTGCCGCGCCATGCGGTGAATTCCTTTGCAGAACTGGCCAGTGCGATGGATCAGAGTCCGTTGCGGGATGCGTTGATGAAACTGGTATCGAGCAGGAAGGCTTAATCGCCGACGTGCACCCATAGGGCAGCATTCAAACCGCTGCCCACTCCTGTTCGAGCTGCGTGGAATACGCAGCGGGCGCTGCAGTCTCCGAGTTGAACGTCACGATCTCGAAGGCATCCGGATCAGCAAACAATGCGCGCAACAGCTTGTTGTTCAGTCCGTGGCCGGACTTGTGCGCGGTATAGCTGGCCAGCAGTGGATGACCGGCGAGATACAGATCACCCATCGCATCGAGAATCTTGTGGCGCACAAACTCATTCTGGTAGCGCAAACCACCACTGTTCAGAATGCGGAATTCGTCCATAACGATCGCATTCTCCAGTGAGCCACCACGCGCCAGCCCCATGCCACGCAGGGTCTCGACATCCTGCATGAAACCGAAGGTGCGGGCACGAGCGATCTCTTCGATGTAGGACGAAAAATCGAGATCAACCTCAGCCGTTTGGCCGGTGCCGTCGATGGCCGGATGGTTAAACTCGATAAAAAACTTCAGTCGATAGCCATGGCGGGGCTCGAGACGCGCCCATTTCTCGTTCGCGCCTTCACCTTCACGCACTTCGATGGTTTTCTTTACGCGAATAAATTTCTTCGCTGCGTTCTGTTCGACACAGCCCGCTTGCTGCAACAGGAACACGAATGATGCTGCAGAGCCATCCATGATCGGAATTTCTTCTGCAGTCAGGTCAACCATCAGATTGTCGATGCCGAGTCCGGCGCATGCCGACATCAGATGCTCAACGGTAGAGACACGCACACCGTCTTTTTCCAGCACCGACGCCATCCGCGTGTCACCCACACCCATCGCCGACGCCGGCAGCTCGACCGGCGGGTCGACATCGACACGCCGGAACAAGATGCCGCTATTCGCCTGCGCTGGACGCAAGGTCAGTACCACGCGTGTGCCGCAGTGCAGGCCGACGCCGGTGGTGCTGACTGTTTCGCGGATGGTGCGTTGCTTGATCATGCAGTGACTTACAGTTGACCGAGCAATGTCTCAGCGTTTGACACTTCGAACTTGCCCGGCGCCTCAACGTTGACCTGCGTAACCACGCCATTCTTGACTAGCATCGAATACCGCTGCGAGCGCGTTCCCATGCCGAACTGGCTGAAATCTGCAGACAGACCGATCGCCTTGCTGAAGTCGGCATTACCGTCAGCCATCATGCGCACGATACCGGTCGCCTTCTGGTCGCGTCCCCAAGCGCCCATGACGAATGCGTCATTGACCGAGATGCACCAGATTTCGTCGACACCCTTGGCGTGCAGCTCTTTGGCGTGTTTCACGTAGCCCGGAACATGCTGTGCCGAGCAGGTCGGTGTGTACGCGCCTGGCAGACCGAAAATCGCGATGGTCTTACCTTTGACGAGGTCGGATACGTTGAACGTGTTGGGACCGAGCGAGCAGCCCTCGGTTTCGACGTCGATGAATTCAGCCAGTTTGCCTTCGGGCAGGTGGTCGCCGGTTTTGATGGTCATGGTGGGGTCCTTGCAGGAATAGTCGGGTTATGGGTAGTTTGACGGCCGTGGGTCCCAGCTTCCCCCCAGCTTTCGCTGGGGCGGTGGCTGGGACGACGTGTTTTACAGCCGTTGGCCTGTGAACCGTCATCCCAGCGCAAGCTGGGATCCACTGCTCACAATCCACCAACCCGCAATGGCGGGCAGGCAGGCCAAAGTATGCCCTGCCCGCTTTTTTTCTGCAGAGCTTAGTCCGCCTGACGACGCAGGAAAGCCGGGATATCGTAGGTTTCCGTGCCATTACGCTCCATCGCGCGTACCGTCTCCGACGCATGGTCGCGACGCCATACCGCTGGCGTGCGAATTGGCTCGAAGGTCTGGTTCGCGCCCGGCACCGTTGTGTCTGCCGTCGAGGCACCGACAGCGTCATACGTACCAGTACGCGCCACTTGCACCTGCGTCGTGACCAGCTGCGGCGCGCGGCGTGAACGACCCAGGCCGGTGGCAACCACCGTCACACGCACCTCGTCGCCCATGTTGTCGTCGTACGCGATACCCTGCGCGATCGATGCATCCGGCGCCGCGAACGCACGTACGGTCTCCATCA
>CAZXRS010000213.1:0-3888 GCA_964642635.1 uncultured Bifidobacterium sp.
AAGCGCTTTGGCAAATGACACCACGCGAAGAACTGGAAGCGCTGCGCCGACTGGTTGAGAAAGCACGGGATCTGATCGTAGACCACGTAAAATAGCGTCTTTGCGATAGCGGGTCGCCCTGAGGGTTGCCCGCGCAGTCTTCCCGGGAAAAACAAAATTAACACCACGCTGTCTTCCATTCTGCTGGCGACCGCGCTCTCAGGCGTCATCAGCATCTCTGCCGCCGCTTTCCTGTCGTACAGCTTGCTGTCGAAAATGGTGGAGCGGCTGGTCAGTCTGTCCGTCGGTGTGCTGCTGGCGACCTCGCTGTTGCATGCGCTACCAGAGGCGTTCGAATCGACCGCCAATCCCAAGGTGTTGTTCGCGACGCTGCTGGCCGGCCTGCTGGGTTTCTTCCTGCTCGAAAAGATGGCGATCCTGCGGCACTCGCATCACTACGAAGGCGATGGTCATGACCATGAACACGGACATGACGCCCATGAGGCCGGCAAATCGGGTTGGATGATTCTGGTGGGCGACAGCCTGCATAACTTCACTGACGGCATACTCGTCGCCGCTGCCTTTCTGGCCGATCCCAAGCTGGGCGTGATCACGGCGCTTGCCATTACCGCGCATGAGATACCGCAGGAAATCGGCGACTTCATCGTCTTACTGAATGCCGGCCTGACCAAGACCCGCGCGTATGTCTATAACCTGATCTGCAGTCTGATGGCCGTAGTTGGCGGACTGGTCGGTTACTTCGCGCTCGGCAACGGCATGGATCTGATTCCGTATGTGCTGGTGCTGGCTTCGTCAGGCTTTATCTACATCGCCGTGAGTGATCTGATGCCGCAGATGCAGCGTCGTGCGACTTGGCGCGAGACCGTGCCGCAGGTACTGCTGATTGCACTCGGGGTGGGCATTGTGCTGTTGCTGACGCAGCAGTTTCATGTGCATTAAGCGTTTCCCGTCGCTACCGGACGCGACGGATCCGAACTCCACTCGCTCCACGATCCCGGATACAGCAGCGCTCCACTCAAACCGGCGACTTCCATGGCCAGCAAGTTATGGCAAGCGGATATACCCGAACCACATTGCATGATCGTTGTCTCCGGACTTTTGATCAGGGCTGACAATTCGGATCGCAGCTGATCAGCCGGCTTGAACTTCCCGTCAGCCTGAAGGTTATCTTTGAACACACGATTCTTCGCGCCGGGAATATGGCCTGCGACCGGATCAATGGTTTCATTCTCGCCGCGGAAGCGGTCCGGTGCGCGTGCGTCGAGTACGACCCTTGCCCGAGCAGACAAATTAGCGAGAACGTCGTCAGCCGTTACCGTTCCCACCAGCGAAGTCTGCAGTGTGATGGATCCATGCGGTCGATTGATGACTTCTTTCGTCAGCTCACCCCCCGCCGCCTGCCATGCCGGCAGGCCACCATCGAGCACGGCCACTCTGTGATGACCGATCCAGCGCAGCATCCACCACAAGCGTGCAGCAAACATGCCGCCATGCGCGTCATAGGCGATCACCTGTGAATTCGGATAAACCCCCCAAGCACGCAGCGTATCAATGAATGCTTGCTGCGAAGGCAGCGGATGTCGTCCACGAAATTCGCCTTTAGGTCCTGGTGATTTATCGGACAGATCAGTGTCCGGATTCGCGTAGTAAGCGCCGGGAATATGCGCTTGTGCAAAGGCTGCCGGGCCTGCATGAGGATCCGTGAGCTCAGAGCGACAGTCGAGAATGACGAACACCGGATTGTCGATGTGCTTCTTTAACTCATCGGCGGTGATTAGCGTAGTGAATGGCATCAGCAGGTCTCCTGAATGATTCGTTTGACGTTTAGCTGCTACTGCGATGGCTGCTGCGGACATTATAGAAGGTCGCTGCCACCCCACTGACAAGGATGATGGCGATGCCAAGCCAGCCCGACACATCGAGCCGGTCGCCCCAGATCAGTATGCCCCAGATGCTCGAGAAAACAATACCGGTGTACTGCAGATTGGCGGTGACGAGCATGGCGCCCAAACGATAGGCGCGAGTCATCGCGACTTGCGCAACGGTCGCTGTTACACCGATCGATACCAGTAGCAATGCGTCTATTGCCGACAGCTGATGGAAGATGTGCAGCTCACCGCGGCGCAGCCAGCTATCGATGAGGCCACTGATTAGACCGGCGATGACACCGCTGGCAGAAAAATAAAACACCACGCGATATTCCGGTTCGCCAAGCTGACCGAGTTTTTTCACCTGAATGTAGGCGAGTGCGGAAAGGAAGCCGGAGATCAGCGCAGTCAGACCGCCGACCCATTGCTCTGCATGAATAGTCGGCTTCAGCAAGAGCGCAACCCCGGCGAAGCTGGTGACGATGGCAATGCTCAGTCCCCATTCAAAGCGTCGGGTGTTGTGCCACCAGCCTAGCGTGAACACGATGGCGGCGATCCAGATCGGTGCCATATAGTTCAGCGTCATGGCGGTGGCCAGTGGCAGTCGGCCAATGGCGAAAAACCATAGCCACAGCGCAGTGACGCCGACAAAGCCGCGCCATGCGTGCTGCCAGGGAAAGAGCGTCTTGAGTGATAGTCCGCGTGCGCGAGATAGTGCGAACAGTACGATCACACCAACCGCGCCACGCGCCAGCACGATTTCCGAAGTGGAGGAGGTGGCCGATGCCAGCTTCACGCATACGCCCATGATGGCGAAGATGAAGCTGGCGAAGAGCATCCAGAGGCTTTGCATGCCGCCTCCGGATCAGGCCTTGCGCATCAAAGCGCTATCTTGCTGCGATACCACTCGTGGAAGTGTTGCATTCCATCTTCCATCGGCGATTGGTAAGGACCGACTTCATTCACGCCGCGGTCGAGCAGGATCTTGCGTCCCGCATCCATACGCAGCGCGATCTCGTCGTCTTCAACACAGGTTTCCATGTACGCGGCACGCTCGGCGTCGATGAAGCTGCGCTCGAACAGTACGATTTCTTCCGGGTAGTAGAACTCGACCACATTGGTGGTCTTTTGCGGGCCATTCGGCCACAGCGTCGATACCACCAGTACGTTCGGATACCACTCGACCATGATGTTCGGATAGAGCGTTAGCCAGATAGCGCCGTATTTGGGCGTTTGTCCACCGTTGAAGCGCAGGACTTCGTCATGCCACTTCTGATAAACGGGTGAGCCGGACTTCTTCAGCGCCGAGTTCACGCCCACGGTCTGCACGCTGTAGCCGTCACCGAGTTCCCATTGCAGATCATTACAGGTGACGAAATTACCCAGACCAGGATGGAAGGGCTCGACGTGATAATCCTCGAGATAAACCTCGATGAAGGTCTTCCAGTTGTAATTGCACTCGTGGACTTCGACGTGATCGAGCATATAGCCATCGAAGTTGAGATCCTTCGTGCACGACATGTTCTTCAGTATGCCCGGCACATCGACGCCATTCGAGTCAAACAACAGACCGTTCCAGTTTTGCAGGCCGAAGCGAGTGAGATTCAGGCAGGGTGTGTCGGCGAAATGTGGTGCGCCGATCAGATCGCCTTTCAGGTCATACGTCCAGCGATGTAAGGGGCAGACCACATTATTCGAGTTGCCGCGGCCGGTGAGCATTTTGGCCTGACGATGGCGACAGACATTCGACAGCAGTTCGATACCCTGCGGATTGCGAACTAGCACGCGGCCATCGTTCTCCCATGGCAGCGTTGCGTAGTCGCCCGAATTCGGCACCATCAGTTCGTGGCCGACGTAACGCGGGCCTTGCTTGAAGAGGCTTTCGGTTTCTTGCTTGAGCAGCGCGTCGTCAAAATAGACGCCTACCGGTAGTTGCGCGTTCGAACGCGCGAGTTTAGAGAGACTGGCCAGATCGGACATCCCCACCCCCAAATTAATTTGCACCAACCTAAGAGAGAAA
>CAZXRS010000214.1:0-3884 GCA_964642635.1 uncultured Bifidobacterium sp.
GATGCATGGCGGTCAGGTGGTAGCGACTGCACTGGCAACGCCCGAACTGCGCAAGCTGTGGGAAGAAGAACTGGCGGCCATGCGCGTACGTATCAAGCAGATGCGTCAGCAAATGGTCGACAAGCTCAAGGCCAAGGCACCAAGCCACAACTTCGACTTCGTCGTGCAGCAGCGCGGCATGTTCTCGTACTCGGGACTGACCAAGGCACAGGTCGAGCGTTTGAAAAATGAGTTCTCGATCTACGCCGTCGACACCGGTCGCATCTGTGTGGCGGCACTGAACTCGAAGAACATCGACCGCGTGGTCGATGCGATCGCCAAGGTGCTGTAAACCGGGCTGAGGTTATTGGAAGCCTCGCGCTTCCAATAACCCGCCAACAGTCTTACGCCTGACGGTGAATCTGCTCCGCCTTGGATAACAGCGCCTCGGCCATGCGGATGCTGGCGATGTCAATGAGCCGACCATCCAGACTCACCGCCCCTTTTCCAGCCTTCGCGGCCTCGGCCATCGCTTCCATGATGCGACGCGCTTTCGTCACTTCAGCATCAGAAGGTGTAAACACCTGATTCGCCAGCTCGATCTGCGAAGGATGAATCGCCCACTTGCCCTCATAGCCGAGCACTGCGGCACGATTAGCGGCTGCAAGATAGCCATCCGGATCCGCGAAATCACCAAACGGTCCATCGATCGGACGCAAACCATAAGCGCGACAGGCGACCATCATCCGCGTTTGCGCCGCGTGCCACGGGTCGGTCCAGAAATACTGGCGATTGCCATCGGCATCACGATCGGTTAGTACGCCCGAATCCTTGTTCACGCCTCCGATCACGGTCGTCCTTGCGCGTGTTGACGCCGCGTAGTCAGCCACACCAAACGACATCGCCTCAAGCCGCTTGCTCGACTGCGCAATCTCTTCCACATTCGCCATACCCAGCGCCGTCTCGATCAGCACTTCGAAGCCGATTTTTTTCGTGCGCTTCATTGCTGTTTCGATTTGGGTGACCATCATGTCGACCGCATACACATCCGCTGCTGTACCGACCTTGGGTATCAGAATCATATCGAGGCGAGGACAGGCTTCGACGATGTCGACGACATCGCGGTACATGTAATGCGTATCCAGACCATTGATACGCACCATCATGGTCTTGTGACCCCAGTCGATATCATTGAGACCCTCAATGATGTTCTTTCTGGCCTGCGCCTTGTCATCCGGTGCGACTGCATCCTCAACATCAAGGAACACGATGTCAGCAGCCGACTTCGCCGCTTTCTCGAACATCTGCGGGGTCGAGCCCGGAACGGCCAGCTCCGACCGGTGCAGCCGTGCCGTTGCTTGCTCAATGATGGTGAAGCTCATGGATACTCCTGGTTCAATAATTCATGCGTGAAGCAGACGGTGCTCAACTGCCAATACTGGCCAGCGCACGCTGCACGGTCGTACCCAGTTCAGACGCACTGGGCGCGACAAACAATCCATACGACGCCATGATCTCGGCCTTCTCAAGGGCACTGTCGCCCTCACCCGAAATAATCGCGCCGGCATGACCCATCCTGCGACCCTTAGGCGCCGTCAGACCGGCGACATAGCCAACCACGGGCTTGGTCATGTTCTCGCTGATCCAGCGCGCCGCTTCTGCTTCCTGCGGACCACCGATCTCGCCAATCATGACGACGGCCTTGGTTTCGGGATCGGCTTCAAAGCGAGCGATATGGTCGAGAAACGAGCTGCCATTGATCGGGTCACCGCCAATGCCCACGCTGGTCGTCACACCAATACCCAGCGCCTTCATTTGTGAAGCCGCTTCGTAACCCAGCGTGCCCGAGCGCGACACGATGCCGACGTTACCGCGCAGGTAGATATGGCCCGGCATGATGCCGAGCATCGCCTTGCCGGCGCTGATAATGCCGGCGCAATTCGGGCCGACGATCGTAGTGCGCTTCTCCTTCGGATAACGACGAAGATAGCGCTTCACACGCATCATGTCCTGCGATGGAATGCCATCGGTGATGATGCAGACCAGTTCGATGCCGGCATCAGCCGCCTCCATCAAGGCATCCGCCGCATAAGGTGGCGGCACAAACGCGAGGCTGGCCGTCGCACCTGTGGCCTCGACCGCCTGCTGCACCGTATCGAATACGGGTCGATCAAGGTGAATCCTGCCGCCCTTGCCCGGCGTGACGCCACCGACCACGTTGGTGCCATAGGCGATCATCTCCTGGGCATGGAAGCTGGCTTTGTCACCAGTAAAGCCCTGAACAATAACGCGGGTTGTTTCGTCGATCAGAATGCTCATCGGGAATCTCTCTCTGAAATATCAGCTTCAGGCGACACGCTCGCCACGCGCGAGCTTTACCGACTTCTCGCAGGCTTCCATCAGTGAATCAGCCGTGATAATTGGCAGGCCGCACTCGCGGATGATTTTCTGCCCCTCTTCTACATTGGTGCCGGCAAGCCGGACGACCAGCGGTACGCGCAAATCTTTTGCTGCTTGAACCACGCCCTGCGCGACCCAGTCACAGCGATTGATACCTGCGAATATATTCACCAGAATGCATTTGACGTTGCTATCGGTAAGCACGAGGTTGAAAGCTGCAGCGACACGCTCTGGCGACGCGCCACCGCCGACATCCAGAAAATTGGCAGGCTCGCCGCCGCAGTATTTGATGTTGTCCATCGTCGCCATGGCTAGTCCGGCGCCATTGATGATGCAACCGATGTCACCACTCAGGCCAACGTAATTGAGACCAAACTCGGCCGCACGCGCCTCGCGCGGGTCTTCTTCCCCCGGATCGCGCATCTCGGTGACCTTCGAATGGCGGAACAGCGCGTTATCGTCGAAGGACATCTTTGCATCGAGCGCGATCACCTGATCATCCGCTGTCACAACCATGGGATTAATCTCAACCATCGTGGCATCCAGATCACGGAACGCACGGTAGCAGCCGAGAATGATGCTGACCGCTTGCGACACCTGCTTAAGATTCAGGCCCAGACCGAACGCAAGTTGACGTGCCTGGAAAGGCTGCATACCCACCGCAGGCTCGACCTCAACCTGCATCAGAGACTCGGGCTTGTCGCGCGCGATCTCTTCGATGTCCATGCCGCCTTCCACCGAGGCGATCACGCGGATACGTTCGATCTTTCGATCAAGCACAAAGCCCAGATACAGCTCGCGCTCAAACGGCATCGCTTTCTCGATATACAACCGGCGTACCACTTTGCCCTGTGGTCCGGTCTGATTCGTTACCAGAGTTGAACCGATCATGCCCTTCGCAGCTGCGGCCACCTCGCTGTACGTACGGCACAGCTTCACGCCGCCTGCGTTGCCGCGGCCACCCGAGTGAATCTGCGCCTTGACGGCCCAATGCGACCCACCCAGCTCAGTGGCCACGTACACCGCCTGATCCGGGCCATACGCCACGCCGCCCTGCGGGACCCGAACGCCGAACTCTGACAAGAGTGACTTAGCCTGATACTCGTGAATATCCATGGAATGGCACCTAAAGAAGATCGTTGAGGTGGTCGCTGCAGGAAAACCCCGCATCGCAAGATCAATGCGCGGACTTTACACAGGCATTCCAGGGCTTAGATTCAGAAAAACTTACTTTTGAGGTAAGCGCCGGGACGGCCAATGGCTGAACAAACAGGCATGAAACCTACCGAAGCCGCCGGACCAAGTCGGCCTGGAGCCCGTGATCAAGGCGTTCGTGAAGGGGCTGCAAAAAGAGAAAAACCACCGGCTGCGCCGGGCCGGCGGGTTTTGACAAGCATGGGAACTTGCGTCATAATCCTCAACTTGTCGCGCTGGCAACGGTGCCGACTATTCCCTGATAGCTCAGTCGGTAGAGCGACGGACTGTTAATCCGCAGGTCCCTGGTT
>CAZXRS010000215.1:0-3881 GCA_964642635.1 uncultured Bifidobacterium sp.
CGTGTTCATGCAGTTCGACCGACAGCTTGATCCGGCCACCGGTGAATACACACTGACACCTTTGCCTGCGCCCTGTGTCGATACCGGTATGGGCCTGGAGCGACTCGCAGCGGTACTGCAGCATGTGCATAGCAATTACGAGATTGATCTCTTCGATCGTCTGGTTGGGGCGGCAGCGCGCGAGACAGGCATCAAAGACCTCACCAATGCATCCTTGCGCGTTATTGCTGACCACATCCGCGCCTGCGCTTTCCTTGTCACCGATGGCGTGGTGCCTGGTAGTGATGGTCGTGCGTATGTCTTGCGTCGTATCGTTCGCCGCGCTCTACGCCACGGTAACAAGCTGGGTCAGAAAAAGCCTTTCTTCCACAAGCTGGTGCCTGATCTTGTCAAAGAAATGGGTCAGGCCTATCCCGAATTGGCCGAGGCGGCCGATCGCGTGATGATGGTGCTCAAGCAGGAAGAAGAACGCTTCGGCGAGACGCTGGATAACGGCATGAAGATTCTCGAAGCTGCGTTGGCCAAAGACCCGGGTCGCCTCGACGGCAAGACTGCATTCACGCTCTACGATACCTATGGCTTCCCTCTAGACCTGACCGCGGATATTTGCCGCGAGCGTGATGTGACACTCGACGAGGATGGCTTTCACGACGCAATGGAAAAGCAGAAATCCACCGCGCGTGCAGCAGGAAAATTCGAGATGGCTGCAGCGGTCGAGTACAGCGGACCAAAGACGACGTTCACTGGCTACGACAAGCTCGCTGATGGGGGCAAAGTACTCGCGCTATATGTGAATGGCGCATCAGTCGGCAGCATCGCCGTCGGGCAGGAAGCCACCGTAGTGCTGGACACAACACCGTTTTATGCGGAGTCGGGTGGTCAGGCGGGTGATGTTGGTGTCATTGAAGCGGGCAACACGTCATTTGCTGTCGCCGATACGCAAAAAATTCAGCCGGAGGTTTTTGGTCATCACGGAAAGCTCATGGCGGGTTCGCTGTCGGTCGGTGACAAGGTGTCGACCAAGGTGGACGGTGAGGTGCGTGCGGCGACCATGCGCAACCACTCGGCGACCCATCTGATGCACAAGGCTTTGCGTCTCGTGCTCGGTGGGCATGTGGTGCAGAAAGGATCGTTGGTTGACAAAGATAAAACCCGTTTCGATTTCAGTCATAACGCGCCGCTGACAGCAGATGAAATTCGCCGAATTGAGACATTGGTCAATCACGAAATCCTCCTAAACGCAGCGACATCTGCGCAGCACATGGCGTATGACGATGCAATCAAAGCCGGCGCGATGGCGCTGTTCGGCGAAAAGTATGGCGACACGGTGCGCGTGCTTGGTATTGGCTCATCCACTGAACTGTGCGGGGGCACGCATGTGAACCGCTCCGGCGACATCGGGCTGTTCAAGATCGTGTCCGAGGGTGGCGTTGCGGCCGGTATCCGCCGCGTGGAGGCAGTGACCGGTGAAAACGCACTAGCGATGGTGCAGTCACTGGCCGCACGCGTGAGCGAGGCCGCTGCCGCGCTGAAGGCGCCGCCGGAAGAATTGACCGCGCGCATCGTGCAGGTACAGGAGCAAGTGAAATCGCTCGAGAAAGAACTGGCTTCCTTGAAAGCAAAAATGGCGTCAAGCCAGGGCGACGAGTTACTGGCGCAGGCGATCGACATCAAGGGCATCAAGGTTTTGGCCGTGACGCTGGAAGGCGCCGATGTCGCAACACTGCGCAGTGTGATGGACAAGATGAAAGACAAGCTGAAGACCGCTGCGATCGTATTGGCCTCGGTGGACGATGGCAAGGTCAGCTTGATTGCCGGCGTGACTGCTGATGCCACCTCGAAAGTGAAAGCCGGTGAGCTGGTCAATCATGTCGCCCAACAGGTAGGTGGTAAAGGCGGCGGTCGTCCCGACATGGCGCAGGCTGGCGGCACGGATCCGAGCGGCCTGCCGGCGGCACTGGCCTCAGTGGGCGGCTGGGTCAGCCAACGCGTCGGCGGGTAAAGCCATGGATTTTCACAAGGACCTCGATGCGCGCGGGTTGAAATGCCCGCTGCCCATCCTCAAGGCAAAAAAAGCACTGGCCGATATGGCCGGCGGCGATGTGCTGCGCGTGCAGGCGACCGACCCCGGATCGGTGCGTGATTTCAATGCATTTGCCCGGCAGACCGGCAATGAATTGCTCGGGCATGAGGAAAACGCTGCGGCCGAGGTAAAGGAATTCACCTTTTATCTGCGTCGGAAGCCTTAGTCATCTTTATTTCTCATACGATAACAGAACGATCGTGCGGAAATTTTGCCTGAGCGGCCTTTCACCCCTATAATTTCCTCATTTACGTAAACGTAAAGCAGTCCGTTAGGGCTGCTTGTCATTAGCAATCAACCGAGTTTTCAAGGACTCCCATGAAGGTACTGGTACCCGTCAAGCGCGTGGTCGACTACAACGTCAAGGTGCGCGTGAAATCCGATGGTAGCGGCGTCGACATCGCGAACGTGAAGATGTCAATGAACCCGTTCGACGAAATCGCTGTTGAAGAAGCGATGCGCGTGAAAGAAGCCGGCAAGGCGTCCGAAGTGATCGCGGTGTCATGTGGCGTCACGCAATGCCAAGAGACGCTGCGTACTGCTATGGCTATCGGCGCAGACCGCGCGGTGCTGGTTGAGTCCGATGCGGACTTACAGCCGCTGGCCGTGGCCAAGCTACTCAAGGCGCTAGTCGACAAAGAACAGCCGCAGTTGGTCATTCTGGGCAAGCAAGCGATTGATGATGACTGCAATCAGACAGGACAGATGCTAGCGGCGCTGCTGGGATGGCCGCAGGCGACTTTTGCATCAAAGCTGGTGCTTGAGGACGGCAAGGCAGTCGTCACGCGCGAAGTGGATGGCGGTCTCGAGACGGTTTCTCTGACGCTGCCGGCGATCGTCACCACCGACCTGCGCCTGAACGAGCCGCGTTATGTGACGCTGCCTAACATCATGAAGGCGAAGAAGAAGCCGCTGGATATCGTCAAGCCCGAGGATCTTGGTGTGGATGTCACTCCGCGCCTGAAGACGCTGAAAGTCGCCGAGCCGCCGAAACGTTCAGCCGGCGCAATGGTGCCGGACGTCGCCACGCTGGTCGCGAAACTCAAGAACGAAGCCAAAGTCATCTAAGGAATAGTCATGAGCGCACTCGTCATCGCCGAACACGACAATGCGTCGCTGAAGGCAAGTACTCTGAATACCGTCACTGCTGCATCGAAGTGTGCCGGTGAAGTCCATGTCCTCGTCGCCGGTCATCATTGTGATGCTGCGGCTGCAGCGGCCGCCCAGATTGCGGGCGTATCGAAAGTGATCGTCGCTGACGGCGCTCACCTCGCCGACGGTCTGGCCGAGAATGTCGCTGCGCAGGCGCTGGCCATCGCGAGGCATTACACCCATGTACTCGCACCGGCCACCGCGTACGGCAAGAACATCCTGCCGAGAGTGGCTGCGCTGCTGGATGTCGGCCAGATCTCCGAGATCTCGAAAGTCGAATCACCCGATACCTTTGAGCGCCCGATCTATGCTGGCAATGCCATCGCCACGGTGCAGTCGACTGACGCTGTCAAGGTAATCACCGTGCGTGCAACCGGCTTCGATGCGGCAGCATCCGGTGGCAGCGCAGCGATCGAGAAAATAGATGCAGTCGCCGATACCGGCAAGTCAGCTTTCGTATCGCGTGAGCTGGCCAAGTCAGATCGTCCCGAACTCACTGCTGCGAAGATCATTGTTTCGGGTGGTCGCGGCGTCGGGTCTGCCGAGAACTTTCAGGTGCTCGAAGCGCTGGCCGACAAGCTGGGCGCGGCCATGGGCGCGTCGCGTGCCGCAGTCGATGCCGGTTATGTGCCGAACGACTGGCAGG
>CAZXRS010000216.1:0-3843 GCA_964642635.1 uncultured Bifidobacterium sp.
GCGGCATGATCGACGAGCCGGTACAGAAGCGGTCAGCGATGTCGATGAAGCCGACGCGCGGACTCATCCAGATAACCAGTTCTTCAGAAAGACGCGACACATGCGTCATCACCAGCGCGGCAGCCGCGCAGAATTCGATGGCGAAGTCACGATCGGATACGGCGTCAAGCGAGTTATGGCAAACATCATCAAAGCCCAGTGTCTTCGCAACGCGCTCACGATCGATAGGGAAGGTCGTGCCAGCCAGCGCTGCAGAGCCCAGCGGCAGACGGTTCACGCGCTTACGGCAGTCGGCCATGCGCTCGGCGTCGCGGCCAAACATCTCGACATAAGCGAGCATGTGATGACCAAAGGTCACCGGTTGCGCGACCTGCATATGCGTGAATCCTGGCAGGATGGTATCGGCATGTTTTTCTGCGAGGTCGACCAGCGCCAGCCTCAGTGCCTTCAGTAGTCCGAGGATGTCGTCGATCGCGCCGCGCATGTACAGGCGGATGTCCGTCGCGACCTGGTCATTACGCGAGCGACCGGTATGCAGTCGCTTACCCGCGTCGCCAACCAGTTCGGTCAGGCGCTTCTCAATGTTCAGGTGCACATCTTCAAGATCGAGCAACCACTCGAACTTGCCGCTATCGATTTCGGACAGAATCTGCGACATGCCGCGCTGTATGTCTGCGTAATCCTGAGCGCTGATAATCTTTTGCGCGGCCAGCATGTCTGCATGCGCTAGCGAGCCCTGAATATCGACGTGAGCCAGCCGCTTGTCGAAGAACACAGAAGCCGTATAGCGTTTCACGAGATCGGAGACAGGCTCGGAGAAGCGGGCAGACCAGGCTTCGGATTTTTTGGAGAATTGGTCGGTCATGATGGGTATTCAGTTGCGGGAGGCAGGGTTTTGCGATGGCCGTGGATCCCGGCATTCGCCGGGATGACGTTATGAGAAACCACCGCCATTTACATCGTCATCCCAGCGCAAGCTGGGATCCAGCGCTCCACAGTAGCGAAGCACTCATGCCAATGAAAACGCGATTATAGATGACGGCCGCCTCAGCCCGTATTCCGCAAGCCCGCAGCCACCCCGTTAATCGACAGATGGATGCCTCGATGGACACGGATGTCCGACTCTCGGCCCTGTTCCTTCCAGCTGCGATGCCGCTTGATCAGTTCGACCTGCAGGTGGTTGAGCGGATCCAGATAAGCAAAGCGGTTCTTGATTGAGCGCGCCAGCGTCGGGTTCCCGACCAGTCGGCCCTTAGAGCCGGTGATCATCGACAGGAATTCCACGGCACGTTCATGTTCGGCCACGATACGCGTGAAGATGGCTTTTCGCAGCTTGCGGTCGGCCACCAGTGAGGCGTAGCGTGAGGCTACCGCTAGGTCAGTCTTCGACAACACCATGTCCATGTTTGACAGCAGCGTCGAAAAGAATGGCCACTCTTTTACCATCGCGCGCAGCATCGCCAACTTCTTGTTCTTGCTACCTGTTGCTTCATCATGTAGCCACGCATCAACGGCGCTGCCGAAGCCATACCAACCCGGTAGCAGCAGCCGGCACTGACCCCAGGAGAATCCCCAAGGAATGGCGCGCAAGTCTTCGATGCGGCGTGTCGATTTGCGCGATGCAGGGCGCGAGCCAATATTCAGTTCGGCAATCTCAGCAATGGGTGTCGCCGCGAAGAAGTAGTCGGTGAAGCCAGGTGTTTCATAGACCAGATTGCGATAGGCGTGATACGCGTAATCCGACAGCGTATCCATCACACTTTCGAACTCCTCCAGCTGTTTAGCGCGCTTGCGATCCGAGATGGGGGGCTTCAGGCTCGCCTCCATCACTGCGGCGACGACCAGTTCGAGATTGCGACGCCCGATTTCGGGATTCGAGAACTTCGATGCGATGATCTCGCCCTGTTCAGTCAGGCGGAACTGACCGTTCACTGTACCGGCCGGTTGCGCAAGTATTGCGTCGTGACTGGGGCCGCCGCCACGCCCAACCGTACCGCCGCGACCATGGAACAGGCGCAGCTTCACACCATGCGCTTCGAACACCTTCACCAGCCCGACTTCGGCCTTGTACAGCTCCCAGTTCGACGTGAGGAAACCACCGTCCTTGTTCGAATCTGAATAACCGAGCATCACTTCCTGCAGTTCACCTTCACGCGCCACCAGCGCTCGCACCTGAGGCTGTGACAACCAGCTGTCCATGATGGCGGAGGCGTTGCGCAAATCCGGAATCGTCTCGAACAGCGGCACGACCATCAGGCCCGCCTCGAGGCTACCGTCCGGTTGCACGCGTAGCAGACCATTCTCGCGCTGCAGTACCAATACCTCGAGCAGGTCGGACAAAGTCTCGGTATGCGAAATGATGTAGTTGCGAATCGCGCGTCCGCCGAGGTCGGCCCGAATCAGGCGTGCTGCCTTGAAAACGGCAAGCTCCGACAGGGTTTCATCCGAGTAGTTGAGGTAAGGCGATCGCAGCAAGCGCGGTTGCGAGAGCTCGGCCTGCAGCAGTGCGACCTTGTCATCTTCGTTCAGCTTCGCATAGTTGTCCGTCAGGCCAGCTACGCGGAACAACTCGCTCAGTACGCGCTCATGGACGTCCGAGCTCTGTCGCATATCCAGCGTTGCGAGGTGGAAGCCGAAAATGCCTGCTGCACGGCGCAGTATGTCGAGGCGCGGGCGTGTCAGCGCAAGACCATGGTTCGCACGCAGTGAGTCACCGATCACATCAAGGTCGGCAACGAAGGCTTCCGGTGTCGCATACGCATCGGCAGGACCGACTTCGTGTCGCAGTATGTTCGATACACCCAAGCGGCGAGCGGTCGCAGCCAGACGCGCATACACGAGAATCAACGCGCGTCGGTAAGGTTCATCAGTGCGATGGGGCGACTGATCCGGCGAGGCATCAGCCATCGCCTGCAATGCCGGACTGACCGATACGAGCAGCGTTGAGATCGACAACTCTGCACCGAGCGCATGCACTTCGTCGAGGTAGAAATCGAAGATGGTCGTCGACTGGCGCAGCATCGCGCGTTGCATGGTCTCAGCATTCACATTCGGATTGCCATCGCGGTCGCCGCCAATCCAGCTGCCCATCTGTACGAAAGGTGGCAAGGCCAGTTTGCGCAGGTTAGGGTACTGGGCGAGTGTTTCCTGCTCGATCTCTTCCATCAGCGCCGGTAGTTCGCGCAGGAAGGTGATCCGGTAAAACGACAGCGCATTCTCGATCTCGTCAGCAACGGTGAGTCGTTCATAGCGCAACATGCGGGTCTGCCACAGCTTCGCGACTTCCGCGTGCAGTAACTGGGTATTCCGCAGGATTTCTGCAGGCGTCAGCGGCAGATCACGCTCAGAGAGCAGGCGAGCGATTTCGCGACCGGCGTCGAGGATGCTCTTGCGCTGCACCTCAGTCGGGTGTGCTGTCAGCACCGGAGAGATCAGCGCATCATCGAAAAAGTGTTGCAGCGCCTTGCCTGTCACACCAGCCGCATCCAGTGTCGCGAGTGTCGCAGCGACGCTGCCCGGCTGGGGTGCCGATCCTGCCAGCAGGTGCGCGCGGCGGCGGCGATTGTGATGCTGGTCCTCGGCGATGTTGGCCAGATGCGAGAAATAAGAAAAGGCACGCACTACCGCATTCGTCTGGTCGCGGGTGAGCTTCTTCAACAACTTGTCGAGATCGGTGCCCGCCTCGGGGTCCGACTCGCGACGAAAGCGCACGGCGGTCTGCCTAATCGTTTCGACGATGTCGAAAACGGCCTGACCTTCTTGCTGGCGGATCACGTCGCCCAGTAGTCGGCCAAGTAGGCGAATGTCTTCTTTCAGTGGTGCGTCTTTTGCCAAGGTGGCAGA
>CAZXRS010000217.1:0-3830 GCA_964642635.1 uncultured Bifidobacterium sp.
AATCAGGTCCAGCATCTGAGATGGCTACATCATCATTGCCCATCAGGTCGACCTGATGGCCGGTGCTCACCAGCGCGCGTGACAGCGACAGTACATGCCTCGCCAGCCCACCCATGCCAACCGAGGGTAGGTCTTCGCTGACCATCAATATCCTCATCGCTGCCATCCCGGCATCATTCGCCGTGTGGCTGAGAGCAGCGCGGCGCGCTCGTCCATTCGCATCACCAATGACAGACCTGCGCCCATCAACGCGACACTGCTGGCTACAGTTAACAGCAGAAGTCCCGAGAGTGACTTCGGTAGTATCCATTTCAAAGGCAGCGTCAGGAGTAGCATCGCCATACCCGTCGCAATACTGGGTCCCCAGCAATTACGCGAGGTTTCTGACAGTGAAGACGGCATCGTTCGGCCGTGCACATAGAAGAGAAACAGCGCTGTTATGAATATCGACGACAGCAGATGCGCCGTAGCCGCACCGATGATGCCGCCAATGTTTGTTCCTGCCCAGACCATCCCAATGCCTAGCAGAGCACGGATAATTGCGAAGCGGCCGGTAATTTTCGGATGGCCGAGTCCATCATTCACTAGCGAGGGAATAATAGTCAGCGAATCAATCAGCAGACCGGCCGTGATCAGCAGCAGAACGGGATAGCCCTCGTCAACGAATGCTGGACCTACCCATTGCGCAAGGAAGAGCTCGCCGGTGATAGCGATGATCCCGAGGATGGAAAAGTTCAGATAGGTCAGCAGTCTTGTTGCATCAAGGTAAAGCGACTTCAGCTGATGCTGGTCACCCGTAGCGGCGAGCGCCGAGACACGCGGGTAGATCACGCTTGAGAGACGATAGGTGAGGCCGAGGATGCGCGATGCGAGCTGGCTTGGTACGGTGTACATGGCTAGTGCTATTGGTCCGGCCAGTGAGCCGACGATCAGCTTGTCCGCGTGCTGGTGCAGCATGGATGCCGCCCGAGACAACCAGCTATGCCCAGAAAATTGTGCCAGCGCGACGAATACCTCGCGTCCCGGGAGCACGGGTGATAGCGAAAGGTCTAGTTCTGTTCCTAGCTGCCGGATCAACCACCCGAGCCATGCAAGATTCACCAATGACACCGCCACGCGAGAAGCGAGTACACCGGCGATGCCGCCACCCTGGTTGGCAACTATCGCAGAGATCAGATTCACTGCAATGCCGAAGAATGCCTCGCCGAGAGCAGATCGGTCGTAGCGCTGCAATGCTTGTGGCACAACCAGTAGGTAGTTCTGCAATTGCAACAGACCATAGCCGAGGGCAGCGATCTGCAGCCCTGCCAGCGCGTCATCATGAGACGGATCTGACACATTGAAGAAGTGCTCCAGTAGTGAATCAGCGAATGTGAAGATCAGCACGCCGGCGATCAGGCCGAGCAGTGCGTAGAACGCCATACCGAACCAGAAAGTCTCGGCAAAACGACGCCTTTCCTGACGCGCATGATGTTCGGAAAGGTATTTGATCGATCCTGCTGACAGGTTCACATCGAAGATGCCGAAGTAACCGATCACGGAGGTGATTAGGGTGACGATGCCGAATCCCTCAAGTCCCAGTCCGTGAATCATCATCGGCACAGTGCCGAGCGCGACCAGCGCAGGCAGCGCGGAACCTGCAAGATTCCAGAGCGAATTACGCAGCAGCATGACGAACCGGGAACCTAAGCGGGCGCACGAACGCCACACGCGGATGCAGATAGGTGAGGGTTAGCGTCATGCCGATCAGTAGCATGCTGCGGAATTCGATGATGGGCGTACCGATGAGCAGCGTCGGCATCCAGAACAGCAAGCCTGCCGCACCGGCATCGGCCAACAATGCGCTGTTGCCACGCAGCACCGGCCGCACTTTCAGATAGTGTGCGATGACAGCGGTCAGTAATGCGATAAACAGCAGTAGTCCGACGAAGCCACTTTTCAGTATCAAATGACCGAAACCACTATGTACGAAGTCGAATTTTCCGAAGTGGTAGTCGAGTGCTTCTTCGTTGCCGTAGAAACTACCCCAACTCCCCAGACCAAACAGCCAGTGACCATCCAGACTTTTTGCAGCAGCTTCCAGTTCATAGAAACGGCTAACCTCGGTCGCACGCTGCGGCCCTACGTCATACAGCAGCGACGATAGGAAGCCGCCCTGATTCGTATTGAACTGCAAGCGTTCTCGCATGAGCGTTGCGGCGCCGACAATCATTGCCAAGGCGCCAAGACCGCCCGATACGATGCGCCGCTGCCAAGGTAGTTGCCACAGCAATACCAGAAACATCAGCCCGAGACCGATCAGAGATGACCGTCTGAACGATAGCGCAACGGTCGCCACCTCTAGCGCTAACAGCGCGAACAGCCATCCGCGACGCCAGAGCGAAAGCTTCACTTCTGGCATCAGCAACAGCCAGGCAATACAAAAAGCGGCTAGTGCAGCGACATAGTTGTCAGCAATATCGAAGTAGACCAGTTTGAGATCGAGCTTCTCAAAGTTGCGATAGGGGTTCGCATTATCACCACCGAAGAACTGATAGCGAACGAGTCCATAAGCGGCACGTACGCCTGCGAGAATGAATGTCAGCAGCAAGAATTGCCGACGCTCGAGCTCACTGCGCAGTGCTGTGAGCAGTACAAGCGCAAACAGTGTCATATTCAGCACATTGAGCAAGCCGTTATAGCCAAGGACGGTGAATGGTTCAATGCCAGACATCAGGCCCAGTGCGAGATGAGACAGCAGCATGAAGCTGAATGACACGGTGAACCATGGAAAAGGCGAAGCCCGCAACGCATAATGGGGACCAGATACAGTGCGCATGATCATCGCAGCCGACGCGACCCAGAGCAGCAGGTTCAAGAGCGAAAACACGAACAGGCCGGTGCCGCGCGCATATATCGTGTTTTCCTCCTGTAACTGTCCCCAGGTCGATGAGGAAAACAGGTAGAGCACTGCTATGAAGGCAAGTGCGACCATCGCCGGCGCACGCAGGCAGACGCCAAAAGCAAGCGGCAGTATCACGAGTGCTGCAAGCAGCAGCATAAAAGGATCCGGGCCAGACACGATGACTCGCTTCAGACTCTAAGTCGCGGCCGCTCGATATAGCCCCGATAAGCGAGATCGGCGCGGTCTGCGCTGTGCGCAGCGAGATAATGATTGACTGTTCGTGTGATCCCTTCACGCAGCGTGACCGTCGGCTTCCAGCCGAGACTACGCAGCTTGCCCGAGTCGAGCAGCTTACGTGGCGTGCCGTCTGGACGATTTCGGTCGAAAGCGACATGACCTTCATAGCCGACCGCTTCAGCGATCATCATAGCTAGCGTTGCTATTCGTACCTCCTCGCCACTGCCGGCGTTGAAGTGCGAGCACTGCGAGTTCGACAGTGCGGTGATCCGTTCGAGCGGCTGGGCCATTAGGTGCAGGCAGGCCGCGGCGAGATCATCCACGTGAAGGAATTCGCGACGCGGCTCGCCGCTACCCCAAATCACGACCTCGGGCTTACCGAGTAGCAGGGCATCATGAAAGCGACGTATCAGAGCGGGTAGCACATGACTGTTTTCTGCATGAAAATTATCACCGGGGCCATATAGATTGGTCGGCATAATGCAGCGGAAATCTGTATCGAACTGCCGGTTATAGCTTTCGCAGAGTTTGATACCAGCGATCTTCGCAATCGCATATGGCTCATTAGTCGGTTCCAGCGAGCCGCCCAGGAGAACATCCTCACGCATTGGCTGTGGTGCGAGGCGGGGGTAGATACAGGAAGAGCCTAGAAACAGTAATCGTTTGACCGCATATTTCCAGGCGGCGTGAATGACATTGGTCTCGATCA
>CAZXRS010000218.1:0-3829 GCA_964642635.1 uncultured Bifidobacterium sp.
GCGGTGTGAATGTGTTGATGTCGGGCCTCGACTATGAGCGCGCTGTTTTGTCGGGCGGGCCGCTCGGCATCATGCAGGCGTGCATGGACGTGGTGGTGCCTTATATGCACGAACGTAAACAGTTTGGTCAGCCGATCGGCGAGTTCCAGCTCATGCAGGGCAAGCTAGCAGACATGTACTCAACCATGATGGCTTGCAAAGCCTATGTGTATGCCGTTGGTCAAGCCTGCGATCGTGCCGAGTCGCCCGAGCAGGTACGCGCCCTGCGCAAGGATGCGGCCGGTGCCATCCTGTATTCCGCGGAGAAAGCTACCTGGATGGCCGGAGAGGCGATACAAGCCTTGGGTGGCAACGGCTACATCAATGACAATCCTACGGGACGTCTCTGGCGTGACGCCAAGTTGTATGAAATCGGTGCGGGCACCAGCGAGATTCGACGCATGCTGATCGGCCGCGAACTGTTCGCCGAAACAGCCTGAGAGGACATTGATGCAGCATTTCCCAAAACTACTGTCGTCGCAAATTGCATTCGACATCGCACGCGTCATTATTGACGGCTTCGATAAGCACTATCGGCTGTTCCGCGAGGCCAGTCTGGCGGCGCGCCGGCATTTTGAGCGAATGACCTGGAAAGAGGCGCAGCTCGAGGCGCGTGAGCGGATCGCATTTTATGACCGTCGTGTGCAGGAATGTGTACAGGCTCTCGAAGACGAATACGATGAAGCAGAACTGACCGACGCTGTCTGGCGCGAAGTAAAGCTGCACTACATCGGCATGCTGACCGAGCATCGCCAGCCCGAATTGGCGGAAACCTTCTTCAACTCAGTGTGCTGCAACATTCTGCATCGCACATATTTCAATAACGATTTTATTTTCGTCTGGCCTACCCTCTCGACCGAGTACATCGAACCCCGCGAAGGCGTGCCTGCCTATCGCGTGTACTACCCGGGTAAGGATGGTCTACGCACAGCGCTACACCGTATGGTGACGAACTTTCAGTTCGAGAGCGAGTTCGGAGATCTCGAGCGCGATATCGCACTGGTGGAGGCGAGGCTGCGCGCCTTGCCCGGCAGCGAGAGCCCAGAGGCAAATTTCCAGATTCAGGTATTGTCCGCGCCATTTTTTCGTAACAAGGGCGCCTATCTGGTCGGTAAGCTAGTGAACGGTAGCCAGACCCATGGCTTTGTGATTCCTGTGTTGCACAATCGTAGTGGGGCGTTGTTCATAGATGCGCTACTGACCGATCCGAGCCAGATCGCCTTGCTGTTTTCTTTCACGCGCGCCTACTTCATGGTGGATATGGAAGTGCCGTCGGCGTATGTGAAATTCTTGCGCACCATTCTTCCCACCAAGCCGCGCAGCGAGATCTACACCATCCTCGGCTTGCAAAAGCAAGGCAAGGCGGCGTTCTATCGTGACTTTCTGCATCATCTCGCGCATTCCTCTGACAACTTCGCCATTGCGCCCGGCATTCGCGGGCTGGTGATGGTGGTCTTTGCGCTGCCGTCGTTCCCGTATGTATTCAAAGTGATCAAGGATCACTTCCCGGCGCCAAAAGAAACCACGCGCGAACTAGTCAAAGAAAAATATCTGCTGGTCAAATATCACGACCGTGTCGGCCGCATGGCCGATACGCTCGAATATTCGAATGTCGCGTTTCCGCGTGCGCGATTCTCAGATGAGCTGCTGGCCGAACTCAAGCAGGTCGCACCGTCGCTGATTGAAGAAGACCAGGATCAGGTGATTGTCAGGCACTTGTACATCGAACGACGCATGACGCCACTAAATATCTGGCTGACTGATGCGGAGGCCGAAGGCGATGAAGCCAAGCTGGAGCATGGCGTACGCGAATATGGGAATGCGATCAAAGATCTGGTCGCGGCCAATATTTTTCCTGGCGACATGCTGTACAAGAATTTCGGCGTCACGCGACAAGGCCGCGTCGTGTTCTACGACTATGATGAAATCGAATACATCACCGACTGTAATTTCCGCGACATACCGGCACCGCGCAATGAAGAAGATGAAATGGCTAGTGAGCCCTGGTATCACATCGCGAAGAACGATGTCTTCCCGGAGCAGTTCGGCGTTTTCTTGCTGGGTAATCCCAAGGTGCGTGAGTATTTCATGAAGTATCACGCGGATCTACTCACCGCCGCTTTCTGGCGGCAGCGTAAGGAGCATATTCTCGAAGGCCAGTTTGAAGATGTGTTCCCCTATCCGCAGGAAATCCGATTCATTCATCAGCTGGCCGCGAAGACGCCCGCCGCAAAGGCGGCCTGAAACATCAAACGGCAGGAGACAGCAATGCAGGACCCGATTGTGATTGTTGGTGCGGCACGCACGCCGATGGGCGCGTTCCAGGGCGATTTTGCGTCGCTGTCCGCGTCCGATCTCGGTGCGGTAGCGATTCGAGCTGCACTTGAGCGCGCAGGGCTGAAGCCGGAAGTCGTTGATGAGGTGATCTTCGGTAATTGCCTGATGGCCGGGCAGGGCCAAGCGCCGGCACGTCAGGCAGCGATCAAGGCCGGTGTGCCGGTGTCGGCCGGTGCGGTCACCTTATCGAAGATGTGCGGATCGGCGATGCAGGCCAGCATCTATGGCGTGGATTCGCTGGTCGCAGGTACGAACCATGTGGTGGTGGCCGGCGGTATGGAGTCGATGACGAACGCTCCCTATCTCATTCCGAAAGCGCGCGGCGGCTATCGCATCGGACACGGCATGATCTATGACCACATGATGCTCGACGGTCTTGAAGATGCCTATGATCGCGGCCGTTCAATGGGAACGTTTGCAGAAGAGTGTGCAAGCAGCTACCAGTTCACGCGCGAGGCGCAGGATGCGTATGCGATTGAATCCGTACGACGCGCGCAGGCTGCAACAGCCGATGGCTCCTTTGCCTGGGAAATTGCACCGGTCACAGTCGCTGGCAAAGGCGGCGATATCGTGATCGACAAGGATGAGGGCCCGTTGAAGGCGAAGCCGGAAAAAATACCAGCGCTTAAGCCCGCATTTAAAAAAGAGGGAACGATCACGGCGGCATCATCGTCGTCTATCAATGACGGTGCCGCGGCGCTGGTGCTGATGCGCGAATCGATGGCGAATAAGCTCGGTGCAAAGCCGATCGCAAAGATCGTCGCCCACGCGCGGCACTCGCAGGCACCGAACTTATTCACCACAGCCCCAGTCGGTGCGATACAAAAGCTGTATGACAAGACCGGATGGAGTACGCCGCAGGTCGATCTGTTTGAAATTAATGAAGCCTTCGCAGCAGTGGCAATGGCTGCGATGAAAGATCATGACATCGCGCACAACAAGATTAATGTGCACGGCGGCGCCTGTGCGCTCGGGCATCCCATCGGCGCGTCTGGCGCTCGCATCATGGTCACGCTGCTGGGGGCATTGAAAAAGACCGGTGGCAAGCGTGGTATCGCGGCCTTGTGTATCGGTGGCGGCGAAGCGACTACGATGGCTGTGGAGATGCTCTGATGGCCAGAACGGTATTAGTCATTGGCGCTTCGCGCGGCATCGGCCGCGAGTTTGTACGTCAATTGTGCGCAGAAGGCTGCAAGGTTTTTGCGACCGCGCGCGATGATGCCTCTCTGGCTGCGCTGACTGATGAGGGCGCGCATGCGATCAAGATCGACGTCACGAAACCAGAATCGCTGGCTGAATTGCCCTGGCGTCTAGATGGCGAGAAGATCGACCTCGCGCTGTATGTGGCGGGCGTGCTGCCTAACTGGGAGGGTGCGGCGGAGTCACCGACTTTGTCGGACTTCGATGCGGCAATGCATGCGAACGTACTGGGTGCCATGCAGGCACTGCCGCT
>CAZXRS010000219.1:0-3824 GCA_964642635.1 uncultured Bifidobacterium sp.
TACTCTGCTCTGGTCTGCGGTCGGGTTCATGCCACCGGCGCGATTGATCGCCTCGGTCAGCGTCATCGGTATGTCATTGATAGGCAGTACGCCGGGCACCTTCACCTCACCATCGACATACACACGCTTGCTTCGGTAGCTCTGTACCTTCAGCGTGACTTTCGGATCGCGCAGGTAGACTGCGAGTCGCTTAGTGAGCATGGCATGCAGCTCAGGCTGCGTGAGTCCCGCGGCTTTGATCTTTCCTGCATACGGAAAATCCAGCATGCCGTTTTGGTCGATCTCGAAGCCGGATCCGGGTTGCATGGGGCTGGCGGCGACACCAATCACGCCGACACCACCGACTGGTTGCGGCGGTAGCATCGTTGATGACAGTTCGGGATGGTCCCAGACCACGATACTGAGCACATCGCCGGCTTCGATGCGATAGAGCTGCGCTGCTTGCATCAGCGCGCTGATGTCTTCTGAGACGCGCTTGTCGCGCTCCTGCTTTTCAGCCGTCACCAGTTTGGGTGTGATGACCCGAATTTCAGGGTTGATCTGTTTCGCGTCTTCACCCTTGGTAGGGCTCGCATTGGAGAACTGTATGCCGGGTGCCATCGACGTACAGCCCACGAGCGCTGCGACGAACATCGGGATCGCGACAAACCTGCGCATGACTCACTGCCTCCACGAGGATTAACGTGGAGTCGAATGTAAGATGCACGCCGCCGTTCGCGGTTGACGGTGCTCAGCCTTCCCGCAGGGTCAGTATGGGCGGCCTCGACAGCACGCGATTAAGTCCGAACCAGCCCCCGGCAAGCGCGCAGATAATGCCCAGCGCAAGACCGGCCAGCCAGACGGACGGACGGAAGATCCATTCGAAGTCAAATACCTGTCGTGCGAGTATCCATCCCACTGCTGATGCGCCACTCGCAGCGAGTAGGCCGGCGCTTCCGCCGACCAGGACACATTCCACCCACTGCGCACGGGACAGCTGAGTACGGGTCGCGCCAAGCGCACGCAATAATCCCGCTTCGTGCGCTCTTTCCTGCTGCGATACGAGTAAGGCCGACGACAGAACCATCACACCGGCCGCAAGCGTGAAGAGGAACAGGAACTCCACCGCACTGACGACCTGACCAATCACCTGCTGCACCTGAGCGACCATGCTGCCGACATCGACGATGGTCAGATTCGGAAAATCACGCACCAGCTTGTTCACCAGGGATTGCGCTGACGCAGGAAGATAGAAAGCGGTGATCCAGGTTGCGGGTAAATCCTGCGCGCTGGCAGGATCAAGAATCACGAAGAAATTCACGCGCATCGATCCCCAGTCCAGCTTGCGGATGCTGGTGACTTTCGCATCGACAGGAATACCGGCCACATCAAAGCGAAGTGTATCGCCTAGCCCGACCTGCAAGGTCTTAGCCAGACCCTGCTCCACCGAAGCCTCATGGTCCACCGCTGATCCAAACCAGCGGCCTTCAACCACACTGTTATGCGCAGGTAAATCCGGCATCGTCGATAAATTGAACTCACGCTCAACTAAGCGTTGCGCGCGCTCTTCCGCGTAGCTTTCAGGTCCGATCAGCTTGCCGTTCACCTGAATCAGCCGGCCGCGGATCATCGGATAAAGCCGAGCATCGCGAATTCCCTCTGCTTGCAGGGATGTCGCGATCGGTGCGCGCTGCTCCGGCTGAATATTGATCATGAAATGATTCGGCGCATCCGGTGGTGCAGATTGCTGCCATGCAGCCAGCAGATCATGTCTGACAATCGTCAACAACAACAAGGCCATCAATCCCAGCGCCAGAGAGACAATCTGCAGCACGCTGGCTGCGGGCCGGCGTCGCAAGGAATCTTGAGCGAAGCGCCATGCATGCCAGTGAAGCGGCGCGCGCGTCCATCGCCATGCGCGCAAGATTATCCAGGCTAACAGAGAGAACACGGCGAGTGCGGCCATAAAGCCACCGGCGGTCAGCAGACCCAGCCTTACCTCACCGGTCTGCCACACCAACAGCAGCACAAAGCAGCAACATGCGATGACATAGCCCGCCAGCGTGAACGGACGCGGCGCCGTCTGTTCGCGTCGGATCACGCGGTTGTGAGGTACGTTGCGCAGCTGCAGTACCGGTGGCAAAGCGAAACCCAGCAGCAATAGCAGACCCGTCGCGATGCCCTGCGCAAACGGCAGCGCACCCGGTGCAGGCAGATCGACTTGCATGAGCGGGCCCAGCCACTGTAGCAACAGGAAGTGCGCGCCAAAACCGAACATACTGCCCAGGACGCCTCCGCCGAATCCCACCAGCAGAAATTCGAGGAGGTAAATGTGCGTTAGCTCACGTTGCGTGAGGCCCAGACAGCGCAGCATCGACACGCCATCAAGATGCCGCTGCATGAAACGGCGCGCCGCCAGGGCTATCGCAAGCGCTGCCAGCATCGCGGTCAGCAAGCCGACTAGCGCGAGAAACTGACGCGCACGGTCGAGTGTGGCGCGCATCTCAGGACGACCAGCTTCCAAGGATTCCAGCTGAACGCCTCGCGCTGCGTCTCGCTTGATGACACTGTCGAGCCAGTCGCGATAAGCACGCACGTCGGTCGCTGAACCGGCAACCTGCATGCGGTAAGTGATGCGTGAGCCAGGCTGCAATAGTCCTGTGGCTTGCAGGTCACTTTGCGCGATCATGACGCGCGGTGCGAAGTTCATAAAACCAGCGCCCCTATCCTGCTCGAGCGCGATCACGGCATCGATACGAAAGCTTTTCTCACCAAGTTTCAGCGCATCTCCCAATGCCAGGTGGCGAGAACTGAGGAAAGCGGGATCGACCCAGGCAGTGCCGGAGATCGGTGCACCGTGCACGGCTTCGCCTCGGCCTTGACGCTCCAGTGTCAACGAGCCCCGCAGTGGGTAATTGTCCGAAACGGCCTTGAGTGCCACCAGCCGGGTGTCTTCGTTGCCCCCGCTTCCGGTGCTGGCCATGGTGGGGAAGATAACGGTATCGGCCAGATCAAGCCCGCGCCGCTCGGCCTCGCGCCGCCACTCGTCGCGCACCGGATAGTCACTGCGGACGACGAGATCAGCGCCAAGCAGCTGGGCGGCATCGCGTTCGAGCGCCCGATTCATACGGTCGACAAAAAAGCCCACGGCTGACAACGCGGCTACCGCCACCGCCAGTGCCAGCAGCAAAAAGCGCAATTCGCCGGCGCGCCAGTCACGACGAGTCATGCGCAAGGCATGCAGAAAAACAGAACGATTGAGTCCGAGGTCCATCGATGGCTCCAAATGATCCGCCCGCGTCAGACGCGGGCGGATGCAAGATTCAGCCGTTGATGATACCCGTAGTCGGAAAACTACATCGTCATGCCCCGATGCCCATCGTGATGCGTGCGCTCGAAGTTCTCTTGACATGGCGCGCAGCGCTCGGCGGAAGGCATGGCCATCAGCCTCTCGAACGGAATCGGATAGCCACAGGTGGCGCACTCGCCATATGCGCCGCTGTCGATACGCTTACGTGCCAGCTCAACCGCACGCAATTCATAGATGTCACGCGTAACTGCCGCATTGCCAAGATCGACCGACAAATCCGCAAATGACTGATCACCTGTATCAGGGACTTCGCTAGCAAGCTGCATGTAGTAGTCCTGCGACTTCAATTCACGCTGTATATCTTCGCGCAACTCCACTTCTCTCTGAGCTAGCAACTTAACCAGACTTGATTTCTGCTGTTCGTTCAGGCTGTCCATAGCCACCTCATTTCTGTGTTGTTTCAGTTGGATTCACGATGCTCAACGAAAAATCGTTGAACGATTCTGTTCCCATGCTTCCGCACCAGCTTGATATC
>CAZXRS010000220.1:0-3814 GCA_964642635.1 uncultured Bifidobacterium sp.
AACTTCAAAATTTCCGCCAGAAAACATTTTCAGAAGTCTCACGTGAAAAATAGAGTGCTTGATCCGACGCTGAGAACCGTAGGCGGTCTTGCATTGTCCACTTGTCAGTTGTCTTCACACTCATCAGGGAGAACAGGCAATGACGAGTATCGACAAGGAATTCATTTCAGGGCAGCGCGAGAGTTTTATGGAGAGCCTGCTAGCCTTCACGCGTGAGCACACGGCAAGTCACTGGTTCGGTACGCTCGGTGAATTTCTTGAAAAAATCCTTCCTGCGGATCCGCAGGGTGTGGCACGTAGTTCTCATCAGTACATCTGGGACATGATCCGCTGGACGCGCCGCGAGGATGCGAATGGTCAGCTGAGAACGTCGCTGTTTGTCGATGAATTATTCGGTATGGACGAGGCGATTGAGCGTGTCGTCGATTACTTCAAGGCCGCGTCTGCCGGATCGGAGGTTGGTCGAAGGCTGCTGTTACTTCTGGGACCACCCTCCGGCGGAAAATCAACACTAGTAATCCTTCTCAAGCGCGGGCTGGAGGAATATAGCCATACCGAGGCCGGTGCCATGTATGGAGTACAAGGATGTCCGGTGCATGAGTCGCCGCTGCATCTGATTCCTCATACGCTGCGTCCGAATTTCCGTGAGACTTATGGCGTGGATATCCACGGCGAGGTCTGCCCGCATTGCCGCATGCGTCTGGAGCAGCAGTACAACGGTGATTTTCTGCAGATGCCCATTGAGCGCATCTTTATCTCTGAAGCGGGTCGCCATGGTATCGGCACCTATGCACCGCATGATCCGAGCACGGCCGATCTGGCCGATCTGGTCGGCTCGGTTGATCTGTCCAAGGTGGCCGAGTTCGGCGATGAAGGTGATCCGCGCGCATGGTCATGGTCCGGTGCTGTATACGCTGCCAGCCGGGGCATGCTGGAAATGATCGAGATTCTTAAGGTCAAGCGTGAATTCCTGTATCTGCTGCTGACGCTGACACAGGAAAAGAATGTGAAGGTATCGCGCTTTCCATTGATCTATCTCGACGAAACCATACTCGCGCATACGAATCTCGCCGAGTTCCGTAAGTTTATGCAGGAGAGTGAGAACGAGGCACTGCTGGACCGGATGGTGATCATCCAGGTGCCATATACATTGAATTTTATCGATGAGGCACGTATCTACAAGAAGCTGATCTCGTCCGCTGCGCCGGCTTTCCGAGAGGTGCATCTTGATCCGCACGTGCTGCACGCTGCAGCAGTATTCGCCATCCTGACGCGCCTGAATGAGGCCGATGACAAGGATCAGGAGCTCGCAAAAAAAGTGCGCATTCATGCCAATGAGGATGTCGAGGGAGTGAACCGTTCCGATGCCGATCGTACGCGGCAAAAATTGCCGGATGAGGGTTTGAGCGGAGTCTCACCGCGCTTCGTGATCAATGCGCTATCGAACGCGATCATTCAATCTCATACTCGCAGCCTGACGACGATGGACGTCTTACTGGCATTAAAAGACGCGATCGAGAGCGATGCTCGCATCGACCCAAAGAAGAAGCGGAAATGGGTCGACTATCTGGTTCTGGCCCGCAAGTTTTTCTATAACCGCTGGGTGAAGGAAGACGTACACAAAGCCTTGTTCGTATCTTTCGAGCAGGAGGCACAGGATCTGCTGGATAAATATCTCGACGAGGTCGAAGCAACGCTGGATAACCGGCAGATACACGATCCGATCACGAATGAGGAAAGACGGCCAGATGAGCGTTTTCTGCGTTCAGTGGAAGAAAAAATTCATATTTCTGACTCTGGCAAACAATCGTTCCGGCAGGAAGTGGTCAGAAAAGCGATGGGTGCTTTCAAGCGGGGTGAGCAGTTCACGCTCGATAGTCACGCGCAGTTGCATGACGCTGTACAGCAATACTTGTTCGAGCAGCGTCGCGATGTCTTGCGGCTGGTGAGTTCCAGCAGCCGGCCTGATGACGAAGCACGTCATAAGATCTCCGTCGTTGAAAAGCGTCTGGTCGATGAATATGGTTATGACAGCCATAGCGCTCGAGAGGCGCTGAACTACGTGACCACCCTGCTGGCTCAAGAATGAGAGGCACCTTATGGAACATATGGTGCCATTACGAAAGTCAAATCACCGGAGATGAGGTTGTCGTTTTTTGTCTCCTGTCCGGTCGCAGCATAGTCAGGATGAGAGGCGAAGCATGACTGTTCACAGTACCATTTCAACCGGTTCTCCGTGGTATGCGCTGTTCTCGCGAGGCGCGCGTGACTGGCTTAGACATAACCAAAAAGTCCGCGATAGCGTGCAGCAGCATCTGCCGGATCTGGTGGCCGGATCGGATCTCATCACCGCCCCCGAAGAGCGCACCGTTCATTTACCGGTGCGCATACTTGAGCACGCCCGCTTTCGGCTGGCTGAACGTCAGAACGAAGCGGAGCGCAGCGCGGGACAGGGAAAGGGGCAAGCTGGCGATGTACTTCGCCCCTCTACCCCGATGCTGGATGAGGATGACGAAGGCGAAGGCGACAACAGCGAAGGCGAAGTCAGGTTGTTGCTTGAGCTGAAGGTTGATGACATGGTCGACTGGCTGTGGGAGGCATTGAAACTGCCGGATCTTCAGCCAAAAATGAAGACCACGCTGTCCGATGATGAGCTTGTTCGCGAGGGTTGGGACAAACGAGGCGCGCGGGCCAGACTAGATCGTCGCCGTACAGTGAAGGAGGCGGTGAAACGGCGAGCCATACAGCACAACCCAGTGCCCTTCGCCAATGAAGATCTGCGGTTCAGACAGTTGGTACATAAACGCAAGCCGGCCACCAATGCGGTGGTGTTATTTGCGCTCGATGTGTCGGCCAGCATGACAGACGCGGAGCGCAAGCTGGCACAAACGTTTTTCTTTTTTGTGCTACAGGGCATACGGCGCAAGTACGGCAAGGTCGAGACACGCTTCATTGCGCATACCACTCAAGCGTTGGAGTTCTCTGAGCCGGACTTTTTTCAGGTGACGGGCGCAGGTGGCACGGGTGCCTCGTCAGCATTTGATCTGGCGATTCAGATGATCGAGTCAGATTATGACCCGTCGCTGTACAACGGATATCTGTTCTATGCGTCTGATGGCGAGAACTTCACCGAGGATCGCAATGCTGCCACTGCAAGCCTGTTGAAGCTAACCTGTTTATTGAACTACGTGGGCTACGTCGAAACCGTTCCAGGATCATCGCGGGTAACGGATACCGAGATGAAAACGATTTGCAACCAACTTGAAAAAAACGGTTCGTCACTTGGCAGCTGCGTATTAAATCAGCCGGACGATATTTGGAAGGCCATTCGTACATTTTTTGTACAGGAAGCTACGCAGGGCGCGGAGGCTTGATGGATCAGGAAACGCTAGCCGATTACACGGACAGGATAGAGGCGCTGGCGCAGAAGCTAGGGCTTGACTACTACCCTATCGACTTCGAGATGGTGCCAAATAATTTTATGATGGAAATCGCTGTCTACGGATTGCCGGTACGTATGCCGCACTGGTCATTTGGGATTCGCTACATTCATCAATTAATCCGTCAGGGTATGGGGCACTCGCGGATTTTTGAGGTGATGTTTCCCGGCGACCCGTGTCATGCCTATCTGGTGCGGGACAATTCGATGGCCGAAAATACGCTGGTGGTTGCGCACGTGATTGGACATGCAGATTTTGCGAAGAATAATCATCTTTTTGCGCATTTCAAGCGAATGGCAGGTGGTCATATTCTTGAGCAGACGGCCGAGCGTTCGCGCACGATCGAAAAGGCGCTTGCTGAGCACGGGCAAGAC
>CAZXRS010000221.1:0-3785 GCA_964642635.1 uncultured Bifidobacterium sp.
ATCGTGGGAGAGCGCGGGCAGGGCTTGTCCGGCGGCGAGCGCCAGCGTATTTCTATTGCACGTGCGCTACTGATTAATCCGCACATCCTGATGCTCGATGAGGCGACCTCATCCGTCGATACCGAGACTGAAAAAGAAATCCAGAAAGCGCTCGACAATCTCGTGCAGGGTCGTACCACCATCGCGATCGCGCACCGACTTTCTACGCTACGCCGTGCGGATCGTCTGGTCGTGCTTGAGCGCGGTGAGGTGGTCGAGATCGGCTCGCATGACGAGTTAATGGCGAAGCAGGGCGCGTACTGGCGGCTTTACGAGGCACAGGTGCGCAATGTCGATGTCGAAGACAAGGGTCGGGCGCCGCTACATATCCCACTGGCCAAGGCGGGCACATGATCGACGAATCCGGTGGCAAGCCATGGATGCCGGTAGCGCACCGTTTGTGGCGCGACAGTTACGGCCGACTGAATTTCACTGACGAGAGTGGAGAAGTGCACGCTGGCGTGGTGCCTGTGCAGGCTTTTCCTATCGATAGTCCCGGTGAACATATCTCGCTGCTGAGTATCGATGGACATGAACTGGTGTTCATCGAGCAGCTCTCAGTGCTGGACGCTGATACCCGCCAACTGGTGCAGGAAGAAATTGCGCAGCGCGAGTTTCTGCCGCTGATCCGCAGGCTGCTGTCAGTCTCGACCTTTTCTACGCCCAGCAGCTGGCAGGTAGATACCGACCGCGGCATGAACGTTTTAGTGCTCAAAGGCGAAGAAGATATTCGCCGGTTGAAAGGCGGAGGCCTGCTGATCACCGACAGCTACGGCGTAACCTACCGGATCAACGATGTGCGCGCGCTCGATCGCGGCTCGCGCAAGCTACTAGACCGCTTTCTCTGATGTGATCGCGGCAACAGCGGGTGTCGCCTGTGGCGCTACCCACTTCCCTGCCAACAACCCTTCACATCGCCCGAATCAATGAGAGGACGAGCCCTCTGCGATGGCGTTTTCCGGATTCATGAAAATCGGTCGACCATCTGGCGTGTTCAGTGGTATCAGGACTTCTTTGCCGTTGTCATCCCTCAGCAATGCGCATAGCGTGTGTGATGCGCGCATGTCACCATTGAGTTCGACTTCGATATCGGCAATCACCAGTTCAACACCGCTCAGGATCTGCTTCACTTTCATGGGAGCTTCCTTTTCTCTCTGTAGATAGTCGGTCAGGTAAAAACGCGCTCATTGTAATGGCAGCCTATAATTCGCGCGTGAATTCTTCAGCCTCTTTTATATTCCGATGGCCACTGCCCGCCTTGCTCGCATGGGGTGGAAGCTGGTGCCTCTACGGCGCGATGCGTTGGCTCGTCTGGCCTGCATGGTTGGCTATGAGCGTTGCTGCGCTGGCTGGTGTGCTGCTGTCGGTGATGGCCGGCACCTTCTGGCGTCGTCTGGCGATCGCAGCCGGCTTTCCTTTATCGATCCTGCTGTCGGGTAGTGTCGCCTTGCCCGCGTGGGCCTGGCTGTTGCCGCTGTTGGTCGTTGCACTGGTCTACCCGATGAATGCCTGGCGCGATGCGCCACTGTTCCCTACGCCGGCTGCCGCGTTGCTCGAGTGGGCGCGCCATGCACCCCTGAAGGTTGGCGGGCACGTACTCGATGCGGGCTGCGGACTCGGCCATGGACTACGCGCATTGCGCGCCGTGTATCCGCGCGCGACACTGCATGGTGTCGAATGGAGCTGGCCGCTGCGTGCCTTGGCTGCCGTCATCTGTCCGTGGGCTCGCATCCGGCAGGGCGATATGTGGAAGGCCGATTGGTCCAGCTATGACATGGTGTACCTGTTCCAGCGTCCCGAGAGCATGCCGCGCGCCGTGCAGAAGGCGAGGGCAGAACTGAAACCCGGTGCATGGCTGGTGAGTCTTGAGTTCGTCGCAGAAGAGCTGACACCCAGTGCGAAGCTGCAGAGCGTCGAGGGTAAGCCAGTGTGGCTATATCGAGCACCGTTCAAGTAACTGTACTCACATGCTAGTGAGTGTGGGTAGTTCAAGTAAGGTAGCGCTTATACGAAGCCGCCTGCATACGTGACGACTTTCCCGCCTGTATTGATCTTGAAGCGTGAGATACCCGGCAAATCATGCGTGTTCACGCCACCGAGATCCAGCGTATCAATCCCGCGTTGTTTCAATTGTTCGAACGCGTTCCACAAGATCAGATTGTGCGCATTCAGCGCGCGTCCCTGAGCATGTATCCAGCCCAGGTGATAGGTCGCAGAGCGTCCATGAATGAGAAACAGCATCGCTGCGACCGGACGTGATTGATACTCCGCTTTCAGTATCAAAGCGGCTTCTGAACCGCCGGCGTCGAGATAGTTATCCACGAAACCCAGCGGCAGCGAATAGAACTGCTTGCGCTCTCGCTGCCGTCTTTCCTCTTCCAACACCCACCGATACTCATGCGGCGCTGTACCGACATGAGCGATATGTAGGCCTGATTTCTCTGCATACCTCAGTCGATTGCGCCAGTACGTGTGCAGTCCGGCACGCAACTGCGTCATGGAGGGTGACAGATCGACTATGACGGTCGAATAGCCCGTCAGCACACGGGTCAGCGACGCCATACTCGGATGAGCCGGATCGTTGAGGTCTGGGGAGAGCAGAGTGAAGCGTGGGCGCCGTAAGGGCAGTGTGCGTTTCAGTTCGCGCTGAATGCGAGACTTCAGCGTGTCGGGCAGCTCTGTCAACCACAAGGGACCACGTGTGCATAGGGCGACGCCCAGCACGAAGGCATAGCGGCGGCAGACAAACTGTGCCATTGCGACAGTACGTCCATCCACGATCACCTCGGCGCGATGCACAGACATGCCCGGCGCGCGCATACTGGCGCCATAGGTCCAGTGCTGCTGCATGGCTGCTCCCAGCGCTGCATGAGCTGCATCCCAACGCTCGCGCGAGGTTTGATTCCAGAGTATGTCCATCATCTGCTTATAATTTGTCGGACTATCCATGAACCGACACGTCAAACATCCACCCACCCGCATTCGCGGCCACGACCTGGGCAAGCCACGGCTGACCGTGGCGGGCTGGGTATTGATACTGCTTTACTTCGCCGTGCCGGCGATGCTGGTGGGAGCACTGTTTGATTTCCTTATACAGTGGACTACTGGTGAATGCGTGGGTCTGTGGTGCTGGGTGCTGCGGTAACCATTCTCAAAAAATTAACTATTCAAGCTTTAATACCTGAAGAATCAGGCAAGGGTGGCGTTATTCCGCGCTTTGTTCCACAATTGCAATCATAGCGTCGGTATGCGGACTTGAATTATTCAGGCTCGTGTCGATAAACAAGACGATAGCGTGCGGCCGGTGGGTTCAGGTCGCGCTTCGGCTTGCACAAGGAGAGGCAGATGTTTTTTTTCGTGGGATTGGCGGTCGTGTTCGGCTGCGTGTTCGGCGGCTTTATTATGGCCGGCGGCAAAATGGCGCCGATTATCAAATCCGCTCCCATCGAGGGTTTCATTATCGTGGGCTCGGCGATTGGTGCTCAGCTGATTGGCAATAGCCTGCTGATTTTCAAGGGCGCGTTCGGCGGTATGGCACGCTGCATCGCCGGTCCTAAATGGAAACCGCAAGACTATCTTGACCTGATTCTGCTGGTCGGCAAACTGCTCAACGTGATGAAAAAAGAGGGCGCCGTCGCCCTCGAAGCGCACGTTGAAGGCCCTGACTCGTCAGCGATCTTCGGTGAATACCCGAAGCTGGCAAAAGATCACTCCATCGTTCACATGATTTGCGACACACTACGACT
>CAZXRS010000222.1:0-3784 GCA_964642635.1 uncultured Bifidobacterium sp.
ATCCGAGGCGGTGGAAGCCATTCGTAAGCAGGTGGGGAATGATGAAGTCATCCTTGGCTTGTCAGGGGGGGTGGACTCTAGCGTGGCCGCGGCGCTGATTCATCGCGCTATCGGTGATCAGCTGACCTGTGTATTCGTAGATCATGGCTTGCTGCGCCTGAATGAAGGCAAGATGGTGATGGAGATGTTCGGCAAGAACCTCGGCGTGAAAGTGATTCACGTTGATGCGACCGAGCAGTTCATGGGCAAGCTGGCTGGCGTCAGCGATCCCGAGCAAAAGCGCAAGATCATCGGTAAAGAATTTGTTGAGGTGTTTCAGGCAGAAGCCGGCAAGCGCAAGAACGCAAAGTGGCTCGCCCAAGGCACGATCTACCCCGATGTGATCGAGAGCGCCGGCAAGGGCAAGAAGGGCGCGCATACCATTAAGAGCCATCACAACGTGGGCGGTCTGCCTGAGACGCTAAACCTGAAGCTGCTTGAGCCCTTGCGTGATCTGTTCAAGGATGAAGTGCGCAAACTCGGCGTAGCGCTCGGTCTGCCACACGACATGGTGTATCGCCATCCTTTCCCGGGTCCGGGTCTCGGTGTGCGCATTCTCGGCGAAGTAAAGATGGAATATGCAGACCTGCTACGACGTGCAGATGCCATCTTCATCGAGGAACTACGCAATACGGCGATTCCACTCTCGCAGGAACTGGCCGAAGGCGCGCCGGTCGGACATTTCCATAAAAACTGGTACGACGCGACTAGTCAGGCCTTTGCAGTCTTCCTGCCGGTGAAATCTGTTGGTGTGATGGGTGATGGCCGTACCTATGAATATGTGGTGGCGCTGCGAGCCGTGCAGACTCAGGACTTCATGACCGCGCACTGGGCACATCTGCCGCATGAGTTGCTGGGTAAGGTCTCAAACCGGATTATCAATGAGGTGCGCGGAATTAACCGAGTGGTGTATGACATCAGCGGGAAGCCGCCGGCGACGATTGAGTGGGAGTGAATACCTCGTCGCGAAAGCCATAAAAACCTCTCATAGCAATCAAGGCGCGTGGAGTTTAGAGTTTCTGAGTCGTTGATTTCATAAAGCCAACTTCACCGCCACCGTCAAAGCGCTGTTAACACAGCGCTTTTTTTTTGAGACTTTGTGTGCTGAGTCGACTTCCACTCTGCAGATCGCCGCGATGAGCGGAATACGGTTTCTGACCTTCGGAGCAAATGATTGTAATAGTCGGTACAATGAATTTGAGAATTAGTTAAAACATTTGCTTTTCGATAAGGCTAGCCGATTAGGCAAGCTCTCATGTAATTGCGGCCCGAATCTGAGTTTTTCATAAAAAAATCAAACAACGCACTCCATCATGAAGCGATTAGCTGAGACTATTTTTGGAAACATCGAGTTTCCCGAGAGCGAGGAGTACGAGGAGTTCCGGTACAAGCTCTCAATTCTTGCGCTGATCTTTGCAGGTCTTACGTCTTCATTGTTTGCTGGTCTGGCGAAAGCGGGCGCTCTCGGCCAATTCAATGAAATTCAAATCTACGTAATTTTTGCGCATGCAGTTCTGATGTTTGCATCTTGGCTGGTGCTGCGCGGTAGAAAAAGAATGTATGTGACAATCAGTTGGTTCTCATTTCTTGTCACGTTCGCAGATGTATTGTCTTATTTTTTGCTGGTCGAGAATGATGCTGTCAGGGTTTTTTGGTTTTTGAACTTTATACCTGGCACGTATCTGCTAGTTGGTCACTTGTTTGGTGCAGTGATGACCTTCGTTTGTGTCTTCGGGATTGTTCTTGCCAACCCTTTCAGTGCGGACCCTCTGTCGCCAAACTCTGTAGCCACTACGATCATGTCGATGTTGTTCTTTGCAGTGCTGCACCACGCTTTTGCCAAAAGATCGGATCATCTCTACAACCGCTTACAGGTTTCCAATGAGCGGCTGCGCGAGATGGCCACGCGCGACATGTTGACTAACGTGCTGAACTCACATGCCTATTATGAAGTCAGCGATAGTCAGATTCAGGTCGCCAGACGTCAAGGCACACCGTATTCTGTACTATTCATCGATCTTGATCACTTCAAGTCTATTAACGATACCTACGGACATGCAGCTGGCGATCATGTCTTGTTATCAGTAGCTAACTGCCTGACGCAAAGTTTGCGCGCCAGTGACGTACTCGGACGGGTTGGTGGAGAGGAGTTCTCAGCGTTCTTGCCAAACACAGACGCAAAGGGTGCTGCGGCGCTTGCAGAATTGATACGATCCAATCTCGAAATGTTGATGCCCTCGATCGGCGAAAACGTACTGAAAGTTACTGCCAGTATAGGCGTCGCTGCTAACGGTCATGCAGGGCAGACCATGTTTGATCTACAGAGGCAAGCTGATCAGGCGATGTATCGCGCGAAAACTGCCGGCCGAAATCGTGTTTCGTCGATTCATCAGGAATAAATCATTGCAACCTAGGCAATGACGTTGCGGGCTGTTGTCGGGTTTGGCTCGTGATCTAGCAAATTCAACCGCAGTAAATCAGATATCGGCTTCATGCACCTGCTTGCCGGTTGATGCCTACCGGCGCTTCCAATCCAACTGGTATTTCACTGGCGCGACCCAGCATCGCCGGCATGGCGTTGTCGTGAGGCGGCTTGCTGGCGTTTTACGCCTATACTCTGCTTTTTATTGTACGGGTGCTATCTATGTGTAGCGCCATTTATCAATACGCCTTATCGCCAACCGATATTTGTTGTTGTGATCGGTAAAACTCTTCATTTTTGAAAGCATTACGTGGAAATCAAGGTTAACTTTCTCGACAAGCTACGTCTCGAAGCGAAGTTTGATGACTTCACTGTCATAGCCGACCAACCTATCCGCTATAAAGGCGATGGCTCAGCACCTAGCCCTTTCGATTACTTTCTGGCGTCGTCGGCATTGTGTGCAGCTTACTTTGTGAAGCTTTACTGCGACACGCGTAATATTTCTACCGACAATATCCGCCTGTCGCAAAACAATATTGTTGACCCCGAAAATCGCTATCAGCAGATTTTCAAGATCCAGGTCGAGCTACCGCCAGATATCTCTGAATCCGATCGCCGCGGTATCTTGCGTTCGGTGGAGCGTTGCACCGTTAAGAAGGTCGTGCAAGAAAATCCCGAGTTCGTCATCGAAGAGGTCGAGAATCTCGATGAGGACGCGCAGTCGCTCCTGACCTTGAAGCCGAACGCTGGCGTGTCTACGTTTATCGCCGGTAAGGATTTGCCACTCGAGCAAACCATCGCCAATATGTCCGGGCTGCTGGCTGATCTGGGCATTAAGATTGAGATTGCCTCCTGGCGCAATATTGTTCCCAACGTATGGTCTTTGCACATTCGCGATGCGCACTCGCCGATGTGTTTCACCAATGGTAAGGGCTCAACCAAGGAAAGCGCACTGGCTTCGGCACTCGGCGAGTATATCGAGCGCCTTAGCAATAACCATTTCTATGCTGGCGCCTACTGGGGCGAAGAGATCGCCAATGCGGAATTCGTACATTACCCCAATGAGCGATGGTTCGTGCCGGGGCCCGACGATGCGCTGCCTATTGATATCCTTGATGAGTATTGTCTTGCCATCTACGACCCCGACGGTGAGTTGCGTGGTTCGCATCTGATCGACACCAATTCGGGCAATGTGGCGCGCGGCATCTGTTCGCTACCGTTTGTTCGGCAGTCAGATGGTGAGCAGGTGTATTTTCCATCGAATCTGATCGAGAATCTTTTTGCGAGCAATGGCATGAGTGCCGGCAATACGCTGGCCGAAGC
>CAZXRS010000223.1:0-3722 GCA_964642635.1 uncultured Bifidobacterium sp.
CTGCGTGGTGCGCCTGAAGATGTGCTGAACAATGCGGCGCTGCAGGTCATGGACGCGCTGGTCGCCAAAAAGAAGTAAGCGTCCGACTAATGCGACGCGTCTTTCTCACCGGCGCGTCCAGCGGGCTAGGTTGGGCGCTGGCACAGGAATACGCTCGGCGCGGCGCGCATCTCGGACTAGTCGCGCGTCGTACAGACAAACTACAAGAGCTCGTCCGCTCCCTTCCCAATCCCTCCAGTCATCGCTGCTATACGGTCGATGTCAACGACCACACAGCGCTGCGCGAGGCTGCGCAGGATTTTATTCAGCAAGCCGGTGGCGTAGATGTCGTGATCGCGAATGCCGGAATCTCCTACGGCACCCTGACCGAGCGCAGCGAAGACCTCGCCGTCTTCGATCAGATTATGCAAACCAATCTGATCGCCACAGTCGCTACCTTTGCGCCCTTCATAGAGACGATGAAATCGCAGGCAGCGAAAGGCGAACGTAATCTACGTCTGGTCGGTATCGCGAGTGTTGCTGGCGTACGCGGTATGCCGGGTGCTGGTGCTTACAGCGCCTCCAAGGCCGCCGTCATCAGCTACTGTGAATCACTACGTGTGGAATTGCGCGGGCAGGGTATACGCGTGGTGACCATAGCGCCGGGATACATCGATACCCCGATGACCCAAGTGAACCGTTATCCGATGCCATTTCTCATGCCGGCGCATCGTTTCGCACGCCGAGCAGTGAGTGTGATCGAGCGCGGCCACAGTTATGCAGTGATCCCCTGGCCGATGCGTGTCGTGTCGTGGCTATTGAAGCTGCTGCCGAATCGAGTGTTTGATGTCGCTTTTGCGCGCGCGGGACGCAAGCCTTCATTCAGCGAATTGAACCGCGATTGAAACAGCGGAGCGCTTAGAGTTTCTTGTAGGTTTTCACCAGTGCGCGCAGCAGGTCGTGCGCGATCATGACATGGTGCTCATCGAGTTGATGTAGAAGCGCGATGATCTTTGCATCAGTTGATGCGGTTGCCGAACCTGACCCTTTGCGATTTTCAACGATGCCAAAGCGAAGCCAGTCTGCCGGGACATCCAACCAGCTCGCCAGCGTACGGATTTTTTCTTGGGTAGGAATCGATTCACCTTGCAGCCATTTGCGGGCTGCATGAACAGTCACCGAGTTGCCGCCTGATCGCTGATTGAATTCGCGTGCCAGTTGTGTCGGGCTGGTGGGGGAATACTCTGCGCTTCGAAGCGCCTGCTGCAATCTTTCGCTGAATGCCAAGCGTTCCTGAGTGGAGTTCATGGCTCACGACTATTCCATGCCGCCCTGTAACAGTCAGTCGGAAATCGAGCGATTGTCTGTGACCAAAAGTAAGGTGCAAATACCACCATCAGACCGTCAAATGACCAACGAGTTGCACCATCTATGCGCATGCCGATCAATCTTGGCGTACGAATTTCAGTACACCGTGTACATCTATGCGACGCAATTCCCCTAAACTCCATAGGTGATTCAAGTGCGCAATCGCCTCCCCCATTGCGAATGTCATCTGGTGCATATCGAGCTCGCGCTTGAACATGATGGGTACGATGTCCGCCGCTGATTGCGGCAATGCACAAGCGGTTCTCACTTCTTCCAGACGCTCGGCATGATGCGCGTTCAGTTGCGCGACGCGCTCGCTGATGCCCCGAAATGGTTTGCCATGCGACGGCAGCACCAGTGTGTCGGTCGGCAAAAGCAGGAATTTTTGCAATGAGTCGAGAAACTGGCCAACGGCATCCGCTTCCGGTTCGACCGCAAACACAGAGGTGTTGGTAGAAATGCGAGGCAAGAGCATATCGCCCGATATCAGCAAGCCTAAGGATGCGCAATACAGCGCAGCATGCTCGGGTGAGTGGCCCGTGCCGATCATGATGCGCCAATCGTGCGCGCCGATACGCAGCGGCCGCCGCTCTTCAAGCCGGATGAAATGCTCGGGTACCTGCGGCACCATCGAGCGGTAATAATCCTTGCGGCCTTCGAGAAGCGCGAGCTTGTCGGGATCGGTCAAGCCATGACGACGAAAATGCGGCATCATCGCCGTCCCGTCAGCGCCGGCGAGTCCTGCTGACATCATGCGGGCAAAGCCGTATTCGCCAACCGTCATCCACAGCGACACATTCCAGCGCTCACAGAGCCAGGTGGCCAGCCCAACATGATCGGGGTGGCAATGGGTGACGATCACGCGAGTGACTGGCTGGCCGTCCAGTGCATGGATAAACACCTGTTCCCATGCTTGGCGCGTTAGCTCATTCGCGATACCGCAATCAATCACAGCCCAACCATCGCCATCCCGCACCAGCCACAGATTCACATGATTCAGCGCAAAAGGCAGACCCATGCGTACCCAACGTACACCGGGCGCGACTTCCAGCGCATGGCCACTGGCGGGCAGTGCGTCGCCCAACGGATAGCTGAGTTCTGATTCGAGCGGATTCATGAGCGAGGCCAGATCTAGGGGCCGGGGGCATCAGGGTTTGCAAACCCGGGCTGCCCGCCTACAATAGCCGGCAATTGACGTTTACGTAAACGTCCATTCTACAAGCGATCCTGTGGCCTGCGCAGCCGGCTACATAGACATCATGGCGACCTACACCATTACTGAACTGGCTCGCGAATTCGACGTGACGCCGCGAGCGATCCGTTTCTACGAAGATCAGGGCCTGCTGAGTCCCAAGCGCGAAGGCGCTGGTGGGCGCGTTCGCGTCTATGGCTCGCGCGACCGTACCCGGCTAAAGCTCACGCTCCGCGGCAAGCGGCTGGGTCTCACGCTGTCAGAGATCAGGGACTTGGTCGACATGTACGAGTCACCAAAAGATTCAAGCGCGCAGCTCAAGCGTTTTATTGCGGTACTCGCGCGCCATCGCGAGGCACTGGAGCAGCAGCGTGAAGATATCGAAGTGACGCTGGCAGAAATCGCAGTGCATGAGCAGCAGTGCCATCAGTTACTCGATGCAGGTGTGGCGAAGCGTAAGTCTGGCGCAGCTCGCCGCGCCGCATGAACCCTATGACACAGGAGAAAGCATGATCAACCTGCCCGGGCTGACGTTCGATCACGGCGAAGATATTGATGCATTGCGCGAGGCAGTGCGCCAGTTCGCCGACGCAGAGATCGCGCCACGTGCCGCTGAGATTGATCGCAGCGATCAGTTTCCTATGGACCTGTGGCGCAAGATGGGTGATCTCGGATTGCTCGGCATCACCGCCGACGAGCAATACGGTGGCAGTGGATTGGGCTACCTGGCGCACATCATCGCGATGGAAGAAATTTCACGTGCATCGGCATCGGTCGGCTTGTCGTACGGCGCGCATTCGAATCTATGCGTCAATCAGATCCGACGCAACGGGACCGACCAGCAAAAGAACCAGTATTTGCCCAAGTTGATCTCGGGCGAGTACGTTGGCGCGCTTGCGATGTCCGAGCCAAACGCTGGCTCGGATGTGGTTAGCATGCGCTTGCGTGCAGAGTTCAAAGGCGATCGATGGATCCTGAACGGCAGCAAGATGTGGATTACGAATGGCCCCGACGCCGACGTGCTCGTGGTCTACGCAAAAAACGATATCGAAGCCGGCCCGCGTGGCATTACCGCTTTCCTGATTGAGAAGCACTTCAAGGGATTTTCGGTGGCGCAAAAGCTCGACAAGCTTGGCATGCGCGGCTCGCACACCGGCGAGCTGGTGTTTCAGGATTGTGAGGT
>CAZXRS010000224.1:0-3660 GCA_964642635.1 uncultured Bifidobacterium sp.
ATCCTCGGCATCTCGCGGTGCTCAATGTGGCCGTGCAGCTGGCGGGTGTCGCCGCTAAAGACAGAGCCCTGGGTGTGGCGCTGCATGAGTCGTTCGGCACCATCGTCGCGCAGGTAGCCGAGGTCTCGGTCGATGGACCCACCATTCGCGTACACCGCATCAGCTGCGCGATCGATTGCGGCACGGTGATCAATCCCGACGGTGTGATGCAGCAGGTAGAGTCTTCGGTAGCACTCGGCCTTACGGCCGCATTGCAAGGCGAGATCGTGGTCAGCGAGGGCAGAGCACAGGCATCCAACTTCCATGATTATCCGCTACTGCGTATGGGCGAGATGCCCGAGGTGAGGGTAGAAATTCTTCCCAGTACTGAGCCGCCTACTGGCATGGGCGAGCCGGCCTTGCCCCCGGTCGCACCAGCCGTTGCGAACGCAGTTTTCAAGCTGACGGGTCAGCGCTTGCGCAGTCTGCCGCTGCGTATCCCGGTGTAATTAGCTGATCTGCTCAAGCAGCACGCGCAGGTTGCAATCGCGCTGCCACTGCTGTCGCTCGGGCGTGCTGTGCGCTTCGCGATGCAACTCTTCGCTGCTGCGCGTGATCTGCGCCTCCAGCAAGCGCGCCACCTGACGAGGCTCGGGCAGCATCGTTCCGTAGAACGCGACCGTGTCGCCCTGCTGCATGAGCATGGTGGGGAAGTTTTCAACGTCGAGATCGCCGACCAGATCGGCCTGATCTTCAATATCGATCCAGACAAACTGATGATCCGGGAACTCCGCGGCCAGCGCTTCAAACCCGGGACGGTACTGTTTGCAGACATCGCACCAGCCCGCGCACAGGCAGGCGACGACCCATTTGCCCGACTCGAGCGCGGCGCTCAGCTGATGAAAGTTCTCAGGTACAAGGAAGAGTGCAGTTGATGAGCTCATGCAAGAATTCTACCCGATGCCCCGCTTGGTAAAATGGCGGGCATGTCCTCCGAATTTCCCACCCTGGTATCCATCGAGACCTCGACCGAGCTGGCGTCCGTCGCGCTGCTGCATCAGGGCAGCATGCTGTCACGCGAGTCTTCAGGTGCGCAGACGCATTCGGCCACGGTACTCCCCATGCTGCAAAACTTGCTCAATGAGGCAGGCATCGCGCTCGCGGATTGTGATGCGCTGGCGTATGGTTGCGGCCCCGGATCGTTCACCGGGGTTCGCACGGCGTGCGGGCTGGTTCAGGGTCTTGCCTTCGGTGCGCAAAGAAAAGTGACGCCGGTGGTCACGCTGCTCGCGATGGCCGAAGCGGCTCGGGAGGCTGGCGCCGGTAACGATCTGGTCGCAGTACTTGATGCGCGTATGGGTGAGGTGTATTGGGCCCGTTATCGCTATGACGGCGATTGGACTGTGGTAGCCGAGCCCGCGCTGTCGAAAGCCGGTGAGGTCGTTGCTGTCGCCGCCAACGCTATCTGTGGCAACGGCTTGTTGGCGTATGCGGATGCCTTCACGCAGATCGGTGACATCGCACGTTACGCGGATATCGTCCCTCATGCGACATCGATCGCTCGACTGGCGGTACGAGCGGTGGTACGCAAAGAATTGCAAGCACCGCGCGACGCCCAGCCGCTCTACCTTCGCAACAAAGTTGCGTTGACCACAAGCGAACGTCTGTTGGCTGCCGGAGCCCGCGCATGAGCTCGAACCCGAAACCGGCACGCTACACCGCCAGACTGGATTTCTCGGCGATGACGGTGCAGGACATCGACGAGGTCGTTCGTGTCGAGAATGATGCCTATCCGTTTCCATGGACTCGCGGTAATTTTCTCGATTCACTCGCCAGCCGCTATCAGGCATGGGTAGTGCGCGAAGCCGGAGGTCGACTCGCTGGTTATTTTCTGCTGATGCCCGCAGTTGACGAGGTTCACCTGCTCAACATCACGGTCCGGCCCGATTTGCAGGGGCAGGGCATAGGCCGGCAGTTGCTCGACAAGATCACCTCTATGGCGCAAGCGCTGGGTACTGATTCGGTGCTGCTCGAGGTCAGGCCGTCTAACCAGCATGCGCTCGCGGTGTATCGCCATGCCGGCTTTCACGAGATTGGACAACGCAAGTCCTATTACCCAGCCGAAGGACAAAGCCGCGAAGACGCCATCGTGATGCGGCTGACGCTGGGCAGGGAGTTCGAATGAATCCAGACAAGATCCACAAGCTGCAACAGATGGGCCTGGGACCGGTATGGCGGCGCCGGGGTCTGCCTGATGAATCACCGCACCCTGATGCCAAAGCGCTGTCGCCGGATGTACCCGGCAATGCCGATGACATCGCTTCGATGGACTGGGACACATTGGAGTCGACAATTCGTGAATGCACGCGTTGCGGACTGTGCAAGGGCCGCCATCATGCGGTGCCGGGCATCGGTGATCGCAGTGCACGCTGGCTGTTTGTCGGCGAGGGACCAGGTCGCAATGAGGATATGCAAGGCGAACCTTTCGTGGGGCCGGCCGGCAAGCTGCTCGACAACATGCTGCACGCACTTGATCTTAAGCGCGGCGCTAACACCTACATCGCGAATATGGTGAAGTGCCGTCCGGTTGGCGATGATGGTCGGGATCGGCCACCGGTGGCCGAGGAAGTGGCAGCCTGCCTTCCGTATCTGCAGCGGCAGATCGCGCTGATTCGCCCGGAGGTGATTGTTGCCTTGGGCAAGACGGCGGCGGTGTCATTACTGGGGCTGCCGGCAGACACCTCACTTGGTAGTCTGCGCGGTGCGCCGCGTGAATTTGCCGGCATACCGCTGGTTATCACGTATCACCCTGCCTACCTGCTGCGCCAGCCGGCTGACAAGTCCAAAGCGTGGCGCGACCTGTGCATGGCCAAGGGCATCATTGATGGCCGCTGACGCCTCATCATCGACAGCACACTCCTTTCAGCATCGCTTCCATCAGCGTTGGCCAACGCTGAGGCACCCGCATGTGCGCGCACTGGCCTGGCTGCTGGATGCTCCGAACCTGCTCGATGCCGATGACGCCCGCTGGCAGGGCAAGATCGCCTCATTGCCTGCCACGGCCGCCGACGAAATACGCGCATGGTTGCTGCAACTTGATGACAGTCCTATTGAGTTGGAGAATTTTCTCGGTGTGCATCGCTTTACGCGACTCGGTCGTTATGCCGAGAACCTACTGGCCTGGTACTTTGAACATCAAGGTCTGCTGGTTGCGCATGGTCTGCAGGTACGCGCCGGTAAGGAAGATACGGTCGGTGAATTTGACTTTCTGTTGAAGCAGGGCGATGCGCTGGTGCATTGGGAGTTCGCGACCAAGTTTTACTTGCTGTATTCCGATGACCCGGTGCTGGCAGCGGTGCAACAGGCTGATTACTTCATCGGTCCGAACCTGGCAGATACACTAGGTCGGAAGATTCGGAAGATTCTCGACCGGCAGTTGCTGCTTGGCGAACATCCTGCCGCTCAGACTTTATTGCCGCAAGCCTTGTCCGGTGCGCAGGCGCTGGTGAAGGGATGGCTGTTTTATCGCCGTGGCGAGGTACCCGACCTGCAGAAAGTGGGTGTCTCTTCACAGCATTGCCACGGCTGGTGGTGCACCTTGCAGGAACTCGGTACGCATATCAGCGAGGCCGGTGCGATGATTCCGCGTATTGCATGGATGGCGCCGGCGCGTCTGCCATT
>CAZXRS010000225.1:0-3655 GCA_964642635.1 uncultured Bifidobacterium sp.
CTGCACGCCATAACCGCCGGCTTTGTCATAAGGTTCTTTGGTATGGCAGTAGGCACGCATGCTGGCTTCACTGAGTGTTGCGAAGCGAACGTCGGAGCAGCTGAATGCCTCAGTCATTTTGCCGTCAGTGATGACGGCGATGGCAGTGAGCACCTGATGTGTGCGTCCTGATAGTGCGCGCAACATGTCCATGGCTTCCGTTTCGTCTGCGGGTTTACCAAGAATCTGCCGGTCAATCGTCACCGTGGTATCCGCTGCCAGTAGGGGCCGGCGTGGCAGCTTACGCTCTACGACGGTGTTCCAGCCGGCTTCTGCTTTCTCGCGTGCGATGCGTTTTACATAGACCCCAGGATCTTCGCCCGGATGAGGTATCTCGGTCACGATACCGGGTTGGCCGGCTTCTTGAGGCAAGGTCAGCACTTCAAACGCCACACCGATCTGCTGCAATAGCTCTCGACGGCGCGGGCTCTTTGACGCTAGGTAGATAGTCTGGTCGGCGGTCGTCATGGGTCTCGGCTAGATCGTCGCGCGATGGTAAGGATGATTTTTTGTGATCGACCATGCTCGGTACAGCTGTTCGGCCAGCATCACGCGCACCAGTCCGTGCGGTAATGTCATGCTGGAGATGCGCAGTAACATGTCGGCCTGCTTCTTGAATCCGGCGTCGAGTCCGTCGGCGCCCCCGATCACGAATGTTACATCGCCGCCTTGCTGTTGCCAGTCTGTTAAATGACGAGCCAGCTGCACGGTGGTCAGGTCTAGTCCGTGTTCGTCGAGCGCGACCACACGCCCACCTTTGGGCAGCACGGCTTCGATGCGCGCACGTTCCTGAGCCATCACCGTCTCGGCGTTGCGCCCGGACGAGCGTTCAATCGGCTTGATTTCCTTGAGAACCAGCCGGCACTCGGCCGGCATCCGCTTCGCGTATTCCTGAAAGCCCGTCTCTATCCACACGGGCATCTTGTGGCCGACGGCTGCAACGATGAGTTGCATGGCCGCGCGGCGTTAGCCCTTGGTGGCCGTGCGGCGCGGCGCGGCTTTTTTGGCAGCTGTCTTTGAAGGCGCCTTCGCAGCGACTTTCTTTGCTGCGGTCTTGGAAGCTGTCTTGCGAGCTGGCTTTGCTGCCGTTTTGGCGGCGGTTGAAGTTGCGGTTTTTGAAGCCGTTTTGGTCGGCGCTTTCTTTGCCGGAGTCTTCTTGGCGACAGCCTTCTTCGCTACGGGCTTTTGTGACGGCGCTCGGGTGACGCCGCGCTTGGCAGCTCCCAGTTTCACTTCTTTGTCGCCCCAGATCTCTTCCAGACGGTAGTAGGCGCGAATAGCGGGTTGCATGATGTGCACGACCATGTCTCCAAGATCGACCAGCACCCATTCGCCCGTGCCTTCACCTTCCATATTCACGATATCGCCGCCAGCAGCCTTGACCTTGTCGCGCACGGAAGCCGCGAGTGCTTTGGTCTGGCGGTTTGAGGTGCCCGAAGCGATAGCGATACGGTCGAACATGCTCGTCAGATGCATCGTGTCATAGATACGGATGTCCTGTGCTTTCACGTCCTCAAGCGCGTCTACGACGAGCGACTGCAGTTGTTTGATGTCCATTAATGAGTCTGATAAAGATGATGTCGTTGAATATAGTCTAGCACTGGCGCAGGCAGCAGCCCGGATAGCCATGCTTCGTCTTGCTGGGCCAGTGCGTTCCGGATCGCGGTCGATGACACGTCGACTGACAAGTTTGTGGCGATGTAGCAGAGCCCATGCGGTGTACTGTTGAGCTGTGACGGGCTGGCAAGACGCCGCGACAGCTGCTTTGCCACCTCCGGATTGATGCTGCCGCCATCGATAGTGAATCCGGGCCGCGTTGCAAAGCAAAAGTGCGCAAGATCGAACAGCGCTGTCCATTCGCGCCAAGTGTGCAGGTTCAGCAGCTGATCTGCGCCGAGCGCCATCACGATCGACACCTCGTCACCGAGTTCGTCGCGCAGCGCGCGCAGCGTATCGATAGCGTAGCTTGCGCCTTCACGCTGAATTTCCTGTTCGTCGATGACGACCGGTACAACCCAGTCAGCGAAGGCCTCATGCAACATGGCGATGCGGTCTGCGGCTGGCGTCTTCATGCCGGGTTTTTGCCATGGCTGGCCTGCAGGCAGCAGCCTCAGTTCATTTGGGTGTAGCAGAGTACAGAAGTAATGCGCGAGCGCGATATGACCCAGATGAACGGGATCAAAGCTTCCACCAATCAGCAGCACACAGCCTTGGCTCACGCGCCCAGCCAGTCGCGATGCGGCAGAAAATCAGTGTAGAGCTTGCTCTCCGGGCTACCGGCCTCGGGCTTCCAGTCATAGCGCCATTTGACGACGGGCGGCATCGACATCAAGATCGATTCGGTACGACCGCCCGATTGCAGACCGAACAGCGTGCCACGGTCGAACACGAGATTGAATTCGACATAGCGTCCGCGACGATAGGCCTGGAAATCACGCTCGCGCTCGCCATACGGCGTGTCCTTGCGGCGTTTGAGTAGCGGGAGATAGGCGTTGACGAAGCTGTCGCCGACGCTCTGCGTCATCGCGAAGCTTTGCTTAAAGTCAGCCGAATTGAAGTCATCAAAAAACACGCCACCAACGCCGCGTGCTTCATTACGATGCTTCAGGAAAAAATACTCATCACACCATTGTTTAAATCGTGGATAAAGTTCGCTGCCAAAGGGTGTGAGTGCATCATGGCAGGTCTGATGGAAGTGTTTCGCATCTTCGACATAGCCGTAATAAGGCGTCAGATCCATACCGCCGCCAAACCACCACACCGGTTCCTGACCTTCGCCCGTGGTTGTAAAGAAGCGCACATTCATATGCGCCGTTGGTGCGTACGGATTACGTGGGTGGAAGACCAGCGATACGCCCATTGCTTCCCAAGGACGACCTGCCAGCTCCGGACGGTTCGCCATCGCCGATGGTGGTAGCTTGTTGCCGCGGACATGCGAGAAGCCGACACCGCCACGTTCGAGCACATTGCCTTCTTCGATTAAGCGCGAGATGCCACCGCCACCCTCGGGACGCTCCCAGGCATCTTTAATGAAAGGCTTGCCATCGATTTCCTCGGTGGCAGTAACGATGCGCTCTTGCAGGGACAACAGCCAGCTCTTGACGGCGTTCGGATCAGTCGTACTCATCATGCATTCTCGAAAATAATCAAACAGGGCGCTTCAGTGCGCGCCAGCCAATATCGTGGCGGTACTGCATGCCATCAAAACGAATAGGTTCTGCTGCCTCATAGGCGTGTTTTTGTGCGACGCGTACGCTGTCGCCGAGGCCGACTACGCACAGCACACGACCACCCGCAGTTTTCAACTTGCCCTGATCTAGCACGGTGCCGGCGTGGAAGGTCATGCTGTCGGTGGTCTCGGCCGGAATGCCACTGATCACGTCACCTTTTTTCGGTGAGTCCGGGTAGCCGGCAGCGGCGATGACCACGCCGAGTGCCGTGCGACGATCCCACTCGAGTTCGATGTCGTTTAGCGTGCCGTTCACAGCATGCTCCATCACGGTCACCAGATCGGTCTTCAACCGCGCCATGATCGGCTGCGTCTCAGGATCACCCATGCGGCAGTTGAACTCCAGCGTCTTGGGATTGCCCTTGGCGTCAATCATCAGACCTGCAT
>CAZXRS010000226.1:0-3640 GCA_964642635.1 uncultured Bifidobacterium sp.
TCCGGAGAGTTTCTCCATTAATATTATCAAAGTAAACAACCCTGATTGAGTGTTTTCCGGGGCTAAGTTCAACACTTCCTGTTTTTTCCACTTCGCCATGCAATCCATCGTTATCGATAAGGCGGTCGCACGGGCGACGGTCGGCAAAATGGCCAATGGCGCGGCTTTTCTGCAGATAGCCAACAAAGGGGCGGACGATGTGCTGCTATCGGGTAGCTCGCCGGCGGCTTCAAAGGTTGAGATTCACACCATGAGCATGGATGGCAATGTGATGAAAATGCGCGCGCTTGATCAGCTGGAACTCAAGGCCGGACAGAAGCTGGAGATGAAACCGGGCAGTGGCGTGCACATCATGCTGATCGGCTTGAAAAAGCCGCTCGCTGCGGGCGACAAGTTTCCTCTAACGCTGAACTTCCGTAAGGCGGGCAAGGTTGACGCGACGGTGGAAGTCGCCGAAATGGGGATGCCAGTGAAGAAGGGTGAGGGTGAGATGCATGATCATGAGCATCATCATCACGATCACTGATTGAAACGTCTTACCGTATTAGCCATGGATTCCGGCTTTCGCCGGAATCCAGCGGCTTTAATCACACCCCCGACTCACGCAAACTCGCGCCAACCAACCTCAGCTCACGCCACCTGCGGCGCCAGCCGCGCCACGGCCTCTTTCCGATAACGATTCAACTCCTGCACCGTTGTAAAGCTGCGCTCAAACAGCAGCGATAAATTGTGCAGAATGCGGTCGACAACTTTCTTTTCCCACTCGTCGTCAAACTTGATCTGCTTGTCCAGCCAGGCCTCGAGCCAGTTCGGATCGGGCAGTCGGCTCTGCACAGTGTCATTCGGGAACAGCGACTGATTCACGTGCAAGTTCGTCGGATGTAGCGGTTTCTCAGTACGCCTCGCGGAAGCCATCAGTACACCAATTTTTGCAAACGCTGCACGCGCAGTATCGCCGAACTGGATTAAGGCTTTTTTCATGTAGCGCAGATAGGCGCCACCATGGCGCGCCTCATCCTGGCTAATGATTTTGTAGATTTGCTTGATGACCGGCTCGGTATGCCACTCGGCCGCACAGCGATACCAATGATTCAGTCGAATCTCGCCACAAAAATGCAGCATCAGCGTTTCCAGCGGCGGCGCCGGATCAAATTCGAAACGCACCTTGTGCAGTTCTTCTTCGGTTGGCAGCAGGTCGGGACGGAAACGGCGCAGGTATTCCATCAGCACCAGTGCGTGTTTCTGCTCTTCGAAAAACCAGACCGAAATGAATGCCGAGAAATCGCTGTCATCGCGGTTATCGCGCAGGAACATTTCCGTGGCCGGTAGCGCTGCCCACTCGGTGATGGCGTTCATCTTGATCGTCTGCGCCTGTTCGTCGGACAGCAGACTCGCATCGAACTGATCCCAGGAAATATCAGTTTCCATGTTCCAGCGGACTTGCTCGAGCGATCGGAAGAGTTCGGGAAACAGCATCATGAGAATCCAGCAAAGAGAGATTGATCCGATTCTATCAATAAAGAATGACAGTTTGATGCAACGCATCACCTGACACTCCCGGCCGTTTACAGGCTGACATTACAGCGCATTCAGGTCCTCGAGCAGCGCAGTGGCCTGTCGCCGGATGGCAGCCCGCTCATCCGCACCGAGTTTCTGCAGGTTTTTCGCCATCAGCGCCGTACGCGGGTTGCTGCTCAGCGCCGCTTCGTGCCGATCGAGGAAATGCCAGTACAGCGTCGTGAAGGGACAAGCCGCGTCGCAGCTGCGTTTGGCCGGATCGTAACGGCAACCGCCGCAGTAATTACTCTGCCTGTGAATGTAAGCACCGCTGGCAATGTAAGGCTTGCTGGTGAAGCGTGGACCGCACGCGTGCAAGGCCATGCCTGCGGTATTCGGTAGTTCGACCCACTCGATCGCATCCACATACACCGCCAGATACCAGTCGCACACCTGCTGCGGTGACAATTCGGCCAGTAACGCGAAATTACCGGTCACCATGAGGCGCTGAATGTGATGCGCATAGCCAAGGTTCAGCGTCTGCTTTAGTGCATCGCGCACACAAGCCATGTTCGTATCACCGGTCCAGAACCAGCGCGGCAGGTCGCGCGTGTGCGCATAGTGGTTCGCGTCGCGCATACCCGGCATGTCCAGCCAGTACACGCCGCGAATGAATTCGCGCCATCCCAGTATCTGCCGTATGAAACCTTCTGCGCTCTCGAGCGATACCTTGCCCTTACGGTACGCCTGCTCAGCGGCAGCGATCACTTCACGCGGATCGAGCAAATGCAGGTTCAGTGCGACAGAGAGCAGTGAATGCCATCCGGTCGGGGTATCGGTCCACATCGCATCCTGATAGGGACCGAATTGAATCAGGCGCGTGCTGATGAAGACCTTCAGCGCCTTGAGCGCCTGTTCACGTGTGACTGGCCAGTGAAATGCCTGCAATGAACCGGGATGCTCGGCGAACTGTCGTTCGACCAGCGCGAACACCTCACGCGTGATCTCGTCGGGCTCAAAACCAGCGGGCGCGGGTATCACGCCGGGACCGGTTTTTTTGGGGTAGGCGCTGCGGTTATCCGCATCAAAATTCCATTGCCCGCCGATCGGTTCATCACCATCCATCAGCACCTGGTGTTTTTTGCGCATCACGCGGTAAAAAAACTCCATGCGCAACTCGCGCTTGGCCTTGGCCCATGCGGCGAATTCCTGACGGCTACAGAGAAAATGCGTGTCATCCAGCGTTTGCAGCGCGACGCCAGCGTCGCGGCATACCGTTTCGATGATCTGCTGCATGCGCCACTCGCCGGCCTCGACCACTTTCAGAGTCTGCGGACGATGCCGCCCTAGGGCCGCAGCCAGGCGCATACCAAAATCGGGCGGTTCGTCAGCGTCGAGCGGTACGTAGTCGACCGGCGAGCCGAGCTCGCGCAATTCGGCCGCGAAATGGCGCATGGCCGACAGAAACAGAGCGATCCGCGCCTTGTGCGACCAGACCTCCTGAGCCTCACCGGCGGCCTCGATCATCAGCACGCCGTCCTGCGCGGGGTCAATGCCGGACAGGGCGGGACTGGTCAGGCTGAGCTGGTCGCCCAGAATGAGTATCAGGTGGCGCATGGATCAAATTGAAAAGATTCGGCGAGGTCGCCGACGTGGAAAGACGAGCTGCATTGTCTCATCGACACGCAATTTCTGCGGCTTCGGAAAGATTTTTCAAAGCAAGCTAGAATCGTTCGGGAATTCACTTAACTCATAGGCTTTCCAGCAATGAACACTTCTGCGATATCCCGCCGCAAGCGGCTGTTCTGGCTATTGGCCCTGCTGTCGGCGTTCCTCCCCGGCATGAGCTTCGCCGCGAATTGCCCGGCGCTGATGAATCACACCTTCAACCGCCTGCAAGATGAAGCGCCGCAAGATCTCTGTCAGTACGCGGGTAAGGTGACACTGGTGGTGAACACGGCAAGCTATTGCGGTTTCACCTCGCAGTACGAAGGTCTGGAAAAGCTGTACGCGAAGTACAAAGACAAGGGACTGGTCGTGTTGGGTTTCCCGTCCAATGATTTTTCGCAGGAACCGGATGGCAATAAGAAGATTGCTGACTTCTGCTACAACACCTACGGCGTGAAGTTTCCGATGTTCTCCA
>CAZXRS010000227.1:0-3639 GCA_964642635.1 uncultured Bifidobacterium sp.
TCGCAGGTAAGATCAGGCAACATTTACCTACTTTGCTAGCCCATGTCAGATAAGAAGTCCTCCAGTGGCGAGAAGTTGCTTTATTGCTCATTCTGCGGCAAGAGCCAGCATGAGGTGAAGAAGCTGATCGCTGGCCCTTCGGTGTTCATCTGCGATGAATGCATTGACCTGTGCAACGACATCATCCGCGACGAAGCATCGTCGGTCGAGTCGGTCACACCGAAATCGGATCTGCCAACGCCGCAGGAAATCTGCGATCTGCTAGGCCAGTATGTGATTGGACAGGAGCCAGCAAAGCGCACGCTGTCAGTCGCGGTCTACAACCACTACAAACGGTTGCGCCATCTCGGCAAGAAAGATGACGTTGAACTCGCGAAGAGCAACATTCTGCTCATCGGTCCGACCGGTTCCGGCAAGACTCTCTTAGCGCAGACACTGGCGCGCATGCTGAACGTACCCTTCGTGATCGCCGATGCAACCACGCTGACCGAAGCGGGCTATGTCGGCGAAGACGTCGAAAATATCATTCAGAAGCTACTGCAAAACTGTAATTACGAAGTCGAGAAAGCGCAGAAAGGCATTGTCTACATCGACGAGATCGACAAAATCTCTCGCAAGTCAGACAACCCTTCCATCACGCGTGACGTCTCCGGCGAGGGTGTGCAGCAAGCGCTGCTGAAGCTGATCGAAGGCACCATGGCCTCCGTCCCACCGCAAGGCGGTCGCAAGCATCCCAATCAGGATTTCGTGCAGATTGATACGACCAACATTCTGTTCATCTGCGGCGGGGCTTTCGACGGCCTGGCCAAGATCATCTCCGACCGTTCCGAAAAAGGTGGCATCGGTTTCTCGGCCACGGTGAAGAGCAAGAGCGAAAGTGCCGATAGCCAAAAGATGCAGGACGTCGAGCCGGAAGACCTGATCAAGTTTGGTCTGATTCCAGAACTCGTCGGCCGTTTGCCAGTCGTCGCCACGCTGGCCGAGTTGACCGAGGCGGCGCTGATACAGATTTTGCTCGAACCGAAGAACGCACTGATCAAGCAATACGCGAAGCTGCTTGAGATGGAGGGAGCCGAACTCGAGGTGCGCCCGGCGGCCTTGCAAGCGATTGCGAAAAAAGCCTTGGCTCGCAAGACCGGTGCGCGGGGACTACGTTCGATCGTTGAGCATTCCTTGATGGACGTAATGTTCGAATTGCCTAATCAGCAAAATGTTGCGAAGGTGGTGATTGACGAAAATACGATCACCAACGGCGCCAAGCCACTGATGATCTATCACGAGCAACCCAAAGTATCGGGTGCGAAGTAAACGAAGGGCGCCTCCGGGCGCCCTTGTTATTTTCGGGGTCGAATGCGTCGAACAATCGCGTTTTTTGCCAGAAACCCTGCCAAACGCATAAAAATCGCCCGAAAAACGGGGTTTAGGCTAGGTTTTTTGAACAAAAGCAGTACAATCGACTCAGAATAAACGCACAGGCTTCCATCGAAAAGCCACCGGGAACGCACTCTCGAGTGGCTTTTTTCGTTCTTTTCCCTCGTAAATGCTTGATAAATTGGACATTTTGACCCGTTTCCGTCGGAAATGCCTGGTCTAAATCCTGCATATCAAGCGAACGACGGATCGTGCAAGATGTAAATTAGTTGAACGCGGGACTTGCGTTTCGGTCTTTTGCGCCAACATGCGCTACAGGATTATTAAAAGGCTCACCATGACCATGACTGATCACCCCTCCGAACCTACCCAATTGCCGCTGCTTCCGTTGCGGGACGTCGTAGTGTTTCCTCATATGGTCATTCCGCTGTTCGTTGGACGTCCAAAGTCCATCAAGGCGCTTGAGGCAGCGATGGAGCAGGGCAAGAGCATCATGCTCGCGGCCCAAAAAGCCGCAACGAAAGATGAGCCCTCCGCTGACGATATTTACGAGATCGGCTGCATCGCCAATATTCTGCAAATGCTGAAACTGCCGGATGGCACCGTGAAGGTGCTGGTCGAAGGTGCGCAGCGTGCGCGCATCCATCACATCAGCGAAACTGATACCCATTTCATCTCTGATTTGTCCCCAGTCGAATCTGAGGCGGGTGACGAGGCCGAGGTTGAGGCAATGCGGCGTGCCATCGTTCAGCAGTTCGACCAGTACGTCAAACTGAACAAGAAAATCCCGCCGGAAATCCTGACCTCGCTGGCAGGCATTGATGACGCGGGTCGCCTCGCCGATACCATCGCTGCACATCTGCCGCTCAAGCTCGAGCAAAAGCAGAAGATTCTCGAAATCTTTAATGTCGCCAAGCGCCACGAACACCTGCTCGGGCAGCTTGAGGCTGAGCTGGATATCTTGCAGGTTGAAAAGCGTATTCGCGGTCGTGTGAAGCGCCAGATGGAGAAATCCCAGCGCGAGTACTACCTCAACGAGCAAGTCAAGGCGATCCAGAAGGAATTGGGTGAAGGCGAAGAGGGCGCGGATCTCGAAGAACTCGAGAAGAAAATCATCGCAGCCAAAATGCCGAAAGAGGCTCGCGAGAAGGCGCAGAGCGAGTTGAAAAAACTCAAGCTCATGTCGCCCATGTCGGCCGAAGCCACGGTCGTACGCAACTACATTGACACACTGATCGGTCTGCCATGGAAAAAGAAATCCAAGGTGAATAATGATCTGGCGCACGCGGAGAAAGTGCTCGAGGATGACCACTACGGTCTCGACAAAATCAAAGAACGCATTCTTGAATATCTCGCGGTACAGCAGCGTGTCGACAAGGTTAAGGCGCCTATCCTCTGCTTCGTAGGCCCACCGGGCGTCGGTAAGACTTCGCTCGGCCAGTCAATTGCGCGCGCGACCAACCGCAAGTTCGTGCGCATGGCCCTGGGCGGCGTGCGTGACGAGGCTGAAATCCGCGGTCACCGTCGTACCTACATCGGATCGATGCCCGGAAAAATTCTGCAAAGCCTGTCGAAGACCGGCGTGCGCAATCCGCTGTTCCTGCTCGACGAAATCGACAAGCTCGGTCAGGACTTCCGTGGTGATCCGGCTTCTGCGTTGCTCGAGGTCCTCGATCCAGAGCAGAACCATACTTTCGGCGATCACTACGTCGAGGTGGACTTCGACTTGTCGGACGTGATGTTCGTGGCGACATCGAACAGCTTCAATATTCCGCCGGCACTGCTGGATCGTATGGAAGTGATCCGTCTGGCAGGTTATACGGAAGACGAAAAGCTGAACATCGCGCAGCGCTATCTGTTGCCGAAGCAGACCAAGAACAATGGACTGAAAGAAAAAGAAATCAGCATCGCCGAATCGGCTATCCGCGACATTATTCGCTACTACACGCGTGAGGCCGGTGTGCGCTCGCTCGACCGCGAAATATCGAAGATCTGCCGTAAGGTGGTAAAGATGCTGTTGCTTAAGGGCGGCGAGAAGAAAATTTCGGTTACCGGTCGTAATCTGGACAAGTTCCTCGGTGTGCGTCGCTACGATTTCGGCGTCGCAGAAAAAGAGAATCAGATTGGTCAGGTGGTGGGCCTCGCATGGACCGAAGTGGGTGGTGACCTGCTGACTATCGAGGCGATGACTATGCCAGGTAAGGGGAACACCATCCGTACCGGTACGCTCGGCGATGTGATGAAAGAATCGATCGAGGCGGCACGTAC
>CAZXRS010000228.1:0-3636 GCA_964642635.1 uncultured Bifidobacterium sp.
GTAGAGCATTTGAAGACGCGATACGACGTGGGCGCTGGTACCGTGCGCGAGGCTTTGTCGCGGCTGGTAAGTGAAGCGATGGTGGTCGCAGAGGGGCAGCGCGGATTTACGGTTGCACCGGTCAGTATTGACGATCTGCTCGATGTGACCAATGTTCGTGTCGCGATTGAGACCGAGGCCTTGCGCGCGTCTGTACGCAATGGCGATGAATTCTGGCGCAACCGCTTACGAATCGCTTTCGATAAGGTCACCGATGTGGAGTTGCCGCTAAAGGATGAGCGCGTGCGGCTGTGGGAGCAGGCGAATATGGAGTTTCATAGCGCCTTACTGTCTGCCTGTGGCTCACCGTGGGCGCTGCGCATGGTTCATCAGCTGACTCAGCACGCAGAGCGCTACCGTCGCTTTTCCATCGGTTTGCACGGCGGGCGCGATGTGCATAACGAACATAAGCAAATCTTCGATGCCGCCATCGAAGGTCACGATGCACGTGCGGCGCTCGCACTCGAAGTGCATATCCGCGCAACGCCGGAGCTGATCGTCAAAGCTATTCGTAACGGAAACAATGTTTTTAAATTCACTTGAGAGGACAGTATGAGCAGCACTCATTCCTCGCCCGAGATTGGGCGCAGCATCGAAGCCGGTGGCATCAAGGTCAATTATCACGACCACGGCAGTGGTTTTCCGGTGTTGCTGATTCACGGTTCAGGTCCGGGGGTGTCGGCTTTCGTGAACTGGCGTCTGGTGATGCCGGAACTGTCAAAGCATAGCCGTGTGATCGCGCCGGACATGGTGGGCTTCGGCTTTACTGAGCGTCCTGCGGGCTATGAGTACACGATGAAGAACTGGGTCAAGCAGGCGATCGATCTGCTGGATGCACTCGGACTCGAGCAGGTAGACCTGGTGGGTAACTCATTCGGTGGTGCCTTGTCGCTCGCGCTGACGATTCACCATCCTCAGCGCGTGCGCCGCTTAGTCTTGATGGGTGCGGCTGGCGTGTCTTTCCCGATTACCGATGCGCTAGATGCGGTGTGGGGCTATGAGCCTTCATTCGAAAACATGCGTCGCATCATGGATGTGTTTGCGTATGACCGCGGGCTGGTGAATGATGATCTTGCACGACTGCGCTATGAGGCCAGTGCGCGCGAGGGTGTGCAGGAGAGCTATGCGCAGATGTTCCCTGCGCCGCGTCAGCGCTGGGTGGAGGCGCTGGCAAGCCCGGAAGAAGCCATCGCGAAGATCGACAAGGAGACATTGATCGTGCACGGTCGTGATGATCTGGTCATACCTTTGCAGAATTCAATTCGCCTGTCGCAACTGATCTCACGTTCGCAATTGCATGTGTATGGTCGATGCGGACATTGGACGCAGATTGAGCACTCGGCACGATTCGCGCAACTGGTGTCGAACTTCCTCGCTGAGAGCAAAGCATAAGCGATGGATCTCGGTATACAAGGTCGTAAGGCGCTGGTGTGTGGCGCCAGCAAAGGTCTGGGCCGTGCTTGTGCCGAGGCGTTACTCAGAGAAGGCGTACACGTCACCATCGTCGCGCGCGATACGAAAACGCTGGAGCTTACGCGTGCCGAGCTCGATGAAATCGCACAAGGTCATGGTGGTAGCGTTCAGACGGTCGCTTGCGACATCACAACGATCAAAGGCAGGGAGAAGGCGCTGAAGTCCTGCCCCTCGCCAGACATATTGATTAACAATGCGGGTGGACCGCCACCTGGCGACTTTCGCGATCTCGAGCTCGATGACTGGCGGCGTGCCTTGGAGAACAATATGTTGTCCCCGATCGAGCTGATCAAGGCGACGGTCGACGGCATGATGAAGCGCGGATTCGGCCGCATCATCAACATCACCTCCAGCTCGGTCAAGGCGCCGATTTCGGGTCTCGATTTATCCGGAGGTGCCCGTTCCGGTTTGACCGGTTTTGTCGCCGGGCTGGCGCGCGAGACAGTGGGTTATAACGTGACGATCAACAACCTGCTGCCAGGTGCGTTCGCGACTGACCGATTGATGGGTATGTTCGCAGATGCAGCCAAGTCGCAGGGCAGGTCGGTATCATCGCTACAGGCAGCCAGTAAGCGCTCGATACCGGCTCAGCGTTTTGGGGATCCGCAGGAGTTTGGCGCGCTCTGCGCTTTCCTGTGCAGCGATCACGCAGGCTACATCACGGGTCAGAACGTGCTCATTGACGGAGGCACGTATCCGGGGGTGTTTTGACGCTCAGGCGATCCGGAAAATGCGCCATCCCTCACGCGACTTACGCAATGAGAATTTGCAAGCGCCGCCACGGCGCTTAGCGAACTGAATCGCGGCCACACGCGCGCTTTCGGCGCGCTTGAAGTCATTGATCAGAATACTGTCGCCAACGAACATATCGTTGAAAGGATAGTGGACGCGCTCGGCTGGCTGTCGCTCCTCCGATGCCTTGTCGATCACGAACATGGTTTACCTCCTCTCCGCTTCATGCGCGAAGAATCGGCAGCGGGGCGGCAAACTTTAGCCGCCGTCCGTTATGTTTGCCTTATTGGCAACGGCGAGCTTATTTTTTCCAGCGTTTAAAGGCCTGCTCGCCGATCGGCGTGTATTTTTGACGCGCACCCATCCCGATCACCTTGGGATAGACCGGCACGAAGCTCCAGTCCTCGCCCTGTGCGAAAAAGCCGTCGGCCCAGGCGCCGCAGACTACGCCATCCTCACGCAAATAGGGCTCGCGCTGCTCGAGTTGCTCCCGGAATTGCTTGAGCAGGGCTGCGCGCGACTGTTCGGCCTCGCGCATCGCTGCAGCCCGGTTGCCCTCGCGCTCCCGCACATACAGTTCAGTAAAGATGGTGACGCCCTTGCTGAATTCTTTAGCCAGCTTCGCGTCGTCGGTGAGGGTCTCGGCAAAGACGCTGAAAACTGCCGAGCAATGCAGCGCTTGCTTGGCCAGCCGCGATTCCTGTTCGGCATGGGCGAGGGGCGCGGCAATGAGTGAGAACGACAGTACGGTGAGGGTGAGCTTGTTCATCGTGGTATCTCGTTAGTCAAATGCGATCGATGCGCTTCAAGCGCGCGAACCAAATCTTTCAGGCTTTACAGCAAATAGCTCCCAGCCAGCGTCACGACCTTACCGCCGGTGCTGATCTTGAATCGAGCGATACCGGCGCTGCGTATCGTGTTCACACCGCCGAGGTCGAGCTCGCGTACTCCCCGCGCTTTCAGTTCTTCGATACCTTTCCACAGAATCAGGTTATGCGCGTGCAGGTCGCGGCCCTGATCGGAAGTCCAGCCTATGTGATAGATCGCCGAGTGACCGTGGATGAGGAACATCATCGCTGCGACGCGGTCGCGGCCGACATCTGCGCGTAGCGTAAGCATCGCCTGTGATGGTTGCGCGCGAGCCAAGACGTAACGTTCGAAGAAAGCGGGCGGTAGACCATCGAGTCCCTTGCTGCCGCGCTGGGCCATCTCGGCCTCAAGCAACCAACGAAACTGGTTGGGCTGGGTACCGACACGATGTATCGAGAGCCCGGCCGCTTCGCTGGTCACGAGGCGATGACGCCAGCGACGCTCCAGATTCGCTCGCAACTCATCCATGGTGGGGGTCAAATCCAGCATCACGGTCGACATGCCGGTCATGATGCGCCGTAT
>CAZXRS010000229.1:0-3628 GCA_964642635.1 uncultured Bifidobacterium sp.
GGTGCAGACCCTGACGGCCAAGGCAGACTCGGCTCTCGTCATTCCGGTGCTGGCCCATGCGCAGCAGGGCGGGCGGGAGCGGCCAGCGGGCGAGCCGCTGCACACCATCACCGCGTCGCGCAAAGACCAGAACCAGCTCCTGGTGGCGTCGTTCCTCGCTCAGCACAACACCGACATGGTCGGCCATGACGCCCGCGAGCCGGTGCAGTACCTTGCCTCAGACGGCAAACGTAAACTGGGTGTGCTCACCGATATAGGGCAAGCCACGCCACATGTTATCGACGCACTGAATGCTTGCGATGCGCTCCTGCTTGAATTCAATCATGACAGCGAGATGTTGAGCCGATCGGCGTATCCTTCCTGGCTTAAATCTCGAATTGCGGGTCCGCTAGGCCATTTGTCCAATGCCGCATCCGCCGAGTTGCTTGCCGCGCTGGACAAAAATCGTCTGCGCACGTTAGTCGCCGCGCACCTTTCACAGAAGAACAATACGCCGCAGCTCGCGCAACAGGCGATCGATAGCGTGATCAGCGCCGATGGCATCGAGGTCGTGATTGCGGCCCAGGATCATGGGTTTGGCTGGATTGATTGCTGATCCCGCTGAACCTCAGGGCGATGGCTGTGCTTGCAGGTTGCCTGATGCGATCAGTCATTGTTCACATCGAAAAGGCTGCGGTGCGAACTTTTCAATTTCATAAGCTTAGTCCGCAATTTGTCAGCATTCTTCTGTTGACCTAAGTACTAATTCGTTCAAAACTCCCGCCGTACTTCTATTTTCAAAAACATTTTCAAATAAATAACTAGATACTTCCGGCCGCGCTAGCGCGAGGCGGAATCAAGGAGGCAGGGGAAAGGCATGGGGGATTACACGAATATGTCGGCGTACTACGACCTGATCATGACGTCAGGCTATTACGACTACGAGAAGATCGTCGACAACATCGTCAGCGACAAAAATTTCGACAACGTGCTTGAGCTTGGCTGCGGCACTGGACTGATTCTGCAGGAGCTGGTGCGACGCTACCCATCGTGCGCCGATATCACCGGCATTGACCTTACACCTTCGATGCTGTCCATCGCTTCCGAGCGTCTGAGCACCTATCCGAACATCTCATTGCAGCAGCAGAACGTCACGCGCTTCGACCTGAATAAAACCTATGACCTTGCATTCTCTTATGGCGGCGTCTGGTATTTCGTCGTCGACGGGAAGAACGAACCTTTCATGGTCAGTCATTTGTCAGAGGATAAAGATAACCGACAAGGTCTTGGTCAGGTCGCCGACCACGTGCATGCTGGTGGCAAGCTGATGTTGGGCATCCAGGGTCCACACAATGACTATGCCAAGCCAGTGAAGAACGGCATGGTTTACTCGCAGAAGATCGAGCCTGCGGACCATGGTTTCACCAAGCATTACTATCTTTCAGATGACGACAATGTTGTGATGTCTCAGACACTACGTTATCGCGTTTATCCGCTGGATGAGGCACTCGAGCTGCTCGGTGAGCATGGTTTTAGCTTCGATCCCGCCACGGGAGTCGGTTCGCATTTCTTCGAGTTCCATAAATCATGACGCGGCCTTCCGTGCTGTTCATCGGCATTGGCAATATGGGCCAGCCGATGGCGATCAATCTAGCGCGTGCGACGTATCCGCTGACCGTCAATGATCTCGATCGTGGTCGCGCAAAAGAGCTCGAAGCGCTGGGTGCAAGCTGGGTTGATGATCCGCTAGCAGCCGCGGTACATGCGGATGTGGTGATGCTATCGCTACCCGGTCCTGCGCAAGTGCGCGAGGTATTACTAGGTGAGCACGACGTACTGACCGCCATGCGTGATGGCACGGTACTGATCGATACCTCAACCAGCTCTGCTGAGCTTGCGCAGGAAATCGCGCGGCTTGCTGCAATTAAAAAAATCGATTACCTCGAAGCGCCTGTCACGAATGCGATTGATGGCGCTGCGGCGGGGCAGCTGTCGATTTTCGTCGGTGGTGACGCGGCAGCGTTCGAACGCAGCCGTCCCTTGCTGAGCGTGCTGGGCAATCGCGTATTGCATGTTGGCCCCCATGGCAATGGCGCAACCGTGAAGCTGCTGACCAACCTGATGTGGTTCGTGAATGCAGCGACCATTGGTGAGGCGCTGATGTTGGGCGCAAAAGCCGGCGTACCCCTAGACACCGTGCGCGAAGCCCTAATGCATAGTGCCGGCAGCAGCTGGGTGGTCGAACATGACATTCCATCGATATTCGCCGGGCATTACGACCCGAGTTTCTCGCTCGCGCTGTGCTGCAAAGATCTGAAGCTGGTGAACGACATCGCGGTCGCTCAGGGTTATGAGCTCACGATGGGTCGCCATGCGCAGGCTGTGTTCGAACGTGCGCGCCAGATCTACGGCGACGACGCAGCCGAATTGCATGTCGCGCGCATGCTGGAAGAGCGCGTCGGTTTATTCCTGCGACCGCCTCATGGCGAGGTCGCTGCGAACGACGAGGCGGCCTGACATGGATCAGCGCAAGCAGCGACGGCAAGCAGAACTGATGCGCGAAGCCCACCGGCATATGCCGCAGGGCGTCGCCGAGAATTATCGCTACTGGGGAGACGATCGCACCGTATTCGTCGCCAGTGCCAAAGGCTGCCGCCTCACCGATTGCGACGGCAAGGAATATGTCGACTTCCGCCTCGGTTATGGACCGATCATCCTCGGCTACCGCGATGAGCGCGTCGACGCCGCCGTCGTAGAGCAGATCACGCAACGCGGCACACTGTCCGGTTTTGCGACGGCGCTCGATACCGATGTCGTACAGCAGGTCAAGCGACTGTGCCCAAACGTAGAAAAAATGCGCTTTGCGAACTCGGGCACCGAAGCAGTGATGGGTGCGATTCGCACGGCACGTGGATTCACGGGGCGCGATCGCGTTGCGATTGTCGAGGGCGCCTTCCACGGCCTGTATGACGAGATGATGTGGAAGTCCGACATCGAACGCTGGGATCCAGCGAGTAAGATAGCGCCTGAGGTCATCCCTTTCGGCGCCGGCATTCCGCGACGTGCGCGTGAACTGATCGACATCATTCAGATGAATGATGCTGAGGGACTGGATCAACTGTTCCGCGCACGCAGCGGCGAACTCGCCTGCGTGATGCTCGAACCCATCATCGGGAATGCTGGCAGCATCTCCGCAACGCCGGAATGGCTGGCACATCTTCGTGCTCTATGTGATCAACATGGCACGCTGCTGATCATCGATGAAGTCAAGGCAGGCTTTCGCGTTGCCGCCGGTGGTGCACAGCAGCTGTATGGCATTCATGCCGACCTGTCGACCTACGCGAAAGCGATGGGCAATGGTTATCCGGTTGCGGGCTTTGGTGGTCGCGCGGATGTGATGGATGTCGTCGGTTCACACAAAGGTGGCGTGGTACACGGCGGTACCTACACCGCGAACCTGATCGCGCTGTCGGCTGCACATGCAACGCTGTCTATACTTGAAAACACCGATGCGCTGAACACCATCAATCGGGTCGGGGAGGCCATACAGCAAGTCCTCGGTCGCGTATTCAGTGCGGCAGGTATCGCCCACGCATTTGCCGGACCGCCCGCGATGTTCGGCGTGCACTTCACCGAGACCGTGCCGACC
>CAZXRS010000230.1:0-3621 GCA_964642635.1 uncultured Bifidobacterium sp.
CATAGGCCTTCTCGTCCAGCAGAACACCTGCAAGGCGGATGCGGGCGATGGCCTTGAATTCTTCATTCTTGCCATTCTCGGCCACCCACTGCAACTGTGCCTTTGCTGTCTTCATATCGTTCGCATCAAACGCTGCCTTGGCTGCAGCGAGCGCCGCCATCTGCGCATAGGGTGTGCTACCGAACTTCTCTTTGATATCGCCGGATGCGCGCGCGACTTTATCTAACTCTTTCGCGTCGACGGCCTTGACGACTTCCTCGTAGAGCACAGCGGCCTTTGCCGCCTGAGTGCGCTGCCAATAATTCCAGCCGCTCCATGCGGCATAGGCAAGCAGTACGCCCGTCACCAGCCAGGTGACGATATTGCCGTTTTTATCCCACCACGCCTTCAGCGTCGCCAGTTGTTCCTGTTCTTCGTGATCGTATGCCATGGTCTTCTCGAGTATTTATCTGAGTGCTTAGTGATGGGTATGTATCTGTCCGGCGTGAAGGTGTCCGTGATCATGCTCGTCGTCACCGGAAATTTGGTCGATCAGGTAATCAACCACTGCAGCGAACTTGACCGCTTGCTGGTTGTTCGCCATGTCTGCTTCGCGCAGGTGCTTGACGGTCGCCTCGCCTTTTGCGATCTCATCGTCGCCGAGAATCACTGCAAAGGCCGCGCCACTCGCATCCGCGCGTTTCATCTGCGACTTGAAGCTGCCGGCACCGCCAGCCGCCGCGCAATGTAGCACAACATCCAGCCCGGCATCCCTTAGACGCTCGCCGAGCGTGAATGCCTGCATTTGTGCCCCGTCGCCCTGATGCACGAGGTATACATCACATTGACCACGCGTTATGGTCTCGCCAGATACCTTGAGTAACTCCAGCAACCGCTCGACGCCCATCGCAAAACCTACTGCCGGCGTCGGCTTGCCACCGAAGATTTCCACCAGCGGATCGTAGCGACCACCGCCGCACACCGTGCCCTGCGAGCCGAGCTGATCAGTGATCCACTCGAACACCGTACGGTTGTAGTAATCCATACCACGCACGAGACGCGGGTTCACCGTGAACGGCACGTTATTCGCCGATAGCAGCCGCTGTACGCCTTCAAAATGCGCACGCGACTCCTCGCCCAGATAATCAAGCAACTTGGGCGCATCATTCACCAGATCTTGCATTGCCGGATTTTTTGTATCGAGGATCCGCAGCGGATTGCTGTGCAGGCGACGCTTAGCCTCAGCATCGAGCACATCAATATGCTTTTCAAAGTACGCGATGAGATCTGCACGATGATGATTGCGTTCTACCGCATCGCCGATCGAATTGATCTCGAGTCGTATGTCGGACAGGCCGAGGTCATCCCATAGCCGCTGACACATCATGATCAGCTCGGCATCGATGTCCGGCCCCGAAAAGCCGATCGCCTCCGCGCCGACCTGATGAAACTGCCGGTAACGCCCGCGCTGCGGACGCTCGTGACGAAACATCGGTCCTGCGTACCAAAGCCGCTTAGGGCTGTCGTAGGTGAGGTTGTGTTCCAGCGCCGCGCGTACGACACCAGCGGTGCACTCGGGACGCAAGGTAAGTTGATCGCCGTTCATGCTGTCGGTGAACGTGTACATCTCTTTCTCGACAATATCGGTCACCTCGCCGAGGCCGCGCGCGAACAGCGCAGTAGGCTCGACAATGGGCGTACGAATCTGCTGATAGCCGTAGCTACGCAACACCGCCTGTACGGTGTTCTCGAACACCTCCCACAGCGGGGCATCATCGGGCAGGATGTCATTCATGCCCTTCACGCCGAGTATTTTTTCTTTCTTAGCTTCTGCCATAACGCGTCTTCACATAATCCAGAACGATGGTCTGGAATTCTTCGGCGATACGCTCGCCACGCAGCGTGACGGTCTTCTGACCGTCCACAAATACCGGTGCTGCCGGTGACTCGCCAGTGCCGGGCAAGCTGATACCGATGTTGGCGTGCTTGGATTCTCCGGGGCCGTTCACGATGCAGCCCATCACGGCCACGTTCATCTCTTCAACGCCAGGATAGCTAGTCTTCCATACGGGCATTTGCTCGCGTAGATAGGTCTGGATCTGATCGGCGAGCTCCTGAAACACGGTCGAGGTCGTGCGGCCGCAACCGGGGCAAGCGATCACCATCGGCGTGAACTTGCGCAGCCCCATGGTCTGCAAGATCTCCTGCGCGACCACCACTTCCTTGGTACGGTCACCCCCGGGTTCCGGCGTGAGCGATACACGTATCGTGTCGCCAATACCCTCTTGCAGCAGCACGCCTATGGCTGCCGTTGATGCGACGATACCCTTGCTGCCCATACCCGCCTCGGTCAGCCCAAGGTGCAAGGGATAATTGCAACGACGAGAGAGTTCACGATACACAGCAATCAAATCCTGTACGCCCGAGACTTTGCATGACAGCACAATGCGATCACCCGGCATGCCCAACTCTTCTGCGCGCTGGGCGTTTTCCAGCGCAGACGTGATCAGCGCCTCGTACATCACGGCTTGCGCGCTCCATGGCTCAGCACGAGTCGCATTCTCGTCCATGATGCGTGCCAGGAGCGACTGATCCAGACTGCCCCAGTTCACGCCGATGCGTACCGGTTTCGCATATTGATTCGCTACCTCGATCATCTGCGCGAATTGGGTATCGCGCTTCGCCCCCTGACCGACATTACCGGGATTAATTCGGTACTTGGACAGCGCCTCTGCGCACGCAGGATATTGCGTCAGTAGCAGATGACCGTTGTAGTGGAAGTCACCGACCAGCGGTACGTCAACACCCATTTTGTCTAACTGCTCACGGATGGCGGGCACTGCAGCTGCCGCTTCCGGCGTGTTCACGGTGATGCGAACCACTTCGGAACCGGCGCGAGCGAGTTCCTTCACCTGAATCGCCGTGCCAATCGCGTCGGAGGTATCGGTGTTTGTCATGCTCTGTACAAGTACTGGCCCACCTCCCCCGATGAGCACCTCGCGCGCACCGTGACGCACGCTGACCTGGCGCGTCATTTTGCGCGCAACGGGACCGGAAGGAATGGGCAAGAGTGGCTGATCCATGAAAAGCTCCTTACTTGAGGCTGAGCTTGACGACGTTGTCGCGAGCAGCAGCTCTCAGGTTCAGCGATTGTCCGCGCAAGACAGCCTCGATCCCTGCAGCATTGCCGACGACGAGCACCACGGGCTCATTAACTTCCAAGAGCTCGGTGGTTCCCGCCTTCATTAACTTCGACACCAACTTACGCTCGCCATCGACGGCTATGAGCTCAACCCAGGCATCCTGATTCGCTTTCAGCTGAAGCGCGCTTTCCGGCGAAGGCGGCGCGACAGCCACGGCGGCGGCTGCCGTATCGGTGGACTCCACCGGATCGGCGAGATTCGGGAGAGTCATATGGCTTGCCATGTCGTTGAGCGCCGATCGTGCGCCGTCGATATCGATCTCCGGTACTTTTACCCAGTCGTTCTTGTAAACGACATAGGAAATCGTACCGACAAAGATCAGTATCACGAATGCCAATCCTGACAGGCGCTGTGCAGCACTACGGTGACGAGTCGGCGGCGAGTAGCGACGTCCGCTGAAGCCCGGTGATGGCAATGGGCGTCGGGCTACGATCGCATC
>CAZXRS010000231.1:0-3620 GCA_964642635.1 uncultured Bifidobacterium sp.
CCAGCGCCTGAATCTCAACCAGCAACGGCCGTGTACCCTCCTGAGTCACCATGACGCATGAGCCGGGCACCTGAGCATCATGCTGCGATAGAAACAGTGCAGACGGATTCGACACGCCTTTCAGCCCCTTATCCGTCATCGCAAACACGCCCAGCTCATTGACTGCGCCAAAGCGGTTCTTGAACGCTCGCACCAGCCGGAAACTGGAATGCGTGTCGCCTTCGAAATACAGCACGGTATCGACAATATGCTCAAGCACGCGCGGACCAGCGAGCGCGCCCTCTTTCGTCACATGACCCACCAGAATAATCGTGATGCCGGATTGCTTTGCGACACGGGTCAGCTGCGCCGCACACTCGCGCACCTGCGCCACTGATCCGGGTGCCGAGGTTAGCGCATCCGAATACAGCGTCTGTATCGAATCAATCACCGCCACCTCAGGCTTCTGCTCGGCCAGCGTGTTCAGAATTTTTTCTAACTGAATTTCAGCCTGCAGCTGCAAGTCATCCGCATCGATGGCAAGGCGCCGCGCACGCAAAGCGACCTGTGCTCCGGATTCCTCGCCACTCACATACAGTGCTCGTTTTAACTTGGAGATGTTAGCCAGTGCCTGAAGCAGCAATGTCGATTTGCCGATGCCGGGATCGCCGCCAATAAGCACCACGCCACCCGACACCAGCCCGCCGCCGAGCACGCGATCGAATTCATCAATACCGGTCGGATAGCGCGGCACATCGGCGGCGGCGATCTCGGCCAGCTTCATCACGGGCGAACCCTGCACGAGTCCCTGCGCCTGACCGGAGAAACGGTTTCCGCCGACCTCGACGATCGTCTCTACGAGCGTATTCCATTTACTGCAGGATGGGCACTGACCCGACCATTTGTTGCTGACGCCACCGCACTCGGTGCAGGTGTAATTGGTTTTTGCCTTGGCCATGACTCAAGCTCCGCGAGCGTCACGACGAACGCGCGGCGTGATGGCGCACATCAGTTCATAACCAATGGTGCCGGCTGCTGCAGCCACTTCATCAATCGGCAATTCCGCTCCCCAAAGTGTCACCACACTACCGACTTTCGCGGCAGGCACTGGCGTGAGGTCCACGGTCAGCATGTCCATCGATACCCGTCCCAGCAATCGTGTGCGGACGCCGTCGATCAGCACAGGCGTGCCGGTGGGCGCATGACGCGGGTATCCATCAGCATAGCCGCAAGCCACCACACCAATGCGCATGGAACGATCGGCAGTAAAAGCACTGCCATAGCCGACACTGTCGCTAGGCTGCAGTTCTTGGATGGCGATCAATCCGCTCTGCAGCGTCATGGCTGGCTGCAACCCGAAGGTTTGCGCACTGCCGCCACCGGGTGAGCCGCCGTACAGCATCACACCAGGTCGCGTCCAGTCACAACGAATCTGGGATTGCAGCAGCAGTGCGGCAGAGTTCGACAGACTCAACTCCGCTTCGAACCCTGACGTTCCTTCACAAAAGCGTTGCCATTGCATGTCGGGCGTGAGCGTCGAGTGAGCGCTCTCGGCGTTTGCGAAATGGGTAAGCAGTGAGATCTTCGAAACCACCGGCATCGACTTGAGCCTCTGCCATACATCGTGGGCGCGTTCTGGCCGGAATCCCAGACGGTTCATACCGGAATTGATTTTCAGGTGTATGTGTAGCGGCTTACCATTTGCGCCGTCGAGCATCTGCAACTGCTCATCACTGTGAACGACCAATTCAAAGTCGTGATGCTGAGCGGTGGACAACTCGGCACGATCGAACAACCCCTCCATCAGCATGATGGGTTTGCTCCAACCGGCCTCGCGCAATTCGATCGCTCGGTCGATTTCGATCAGCGACAGTCCGTCTGCGGCGCCAAAGGCCCGGAACGCATGCATCAGGCCATGCCCATAGGCATCGGCCTTGACCACCGCCCAGACCCGTGCACCGGGCATCATCCGCTGTGCCACGGACAGGTTGGCGCGCATGGCAGCGATATCGGTGATGGCGACAAGCGGACGTGACATCGGTCGTGGTGGTTCAGAGACTGGCGGAAACCACGCATTTTACCGGAGGCCGGCAGCAAGGCTCAGCCTTTCGCCGGGAGCAAAATGATTTCGTGGTATAAAGCAAGCCGCACGCCCTACCGCAAGAGAATCAGTGTAATGAATCGCGGCTTCTACACCATCATGGCAGCGCAGTTCTTTTCGTCGCTGGCCGACAACGCGCTGCTGATCGTTGCCATCTCAGTTCTGGCGTCGGTACATTCTCCGGAATGGATGACGCCGATGCTGAAACTCTTCTTTGTGCTGTCCTACGTTGTACTCGCCCCTTTCGTCGGCGCCTTCGCCGATGCCTATCCCAAAGGGCGCGTGATGTTCATCACCAATTTAGTCAAGATTTTCGGCTGCGTGCTGATGTTCTTCAGCGTTCATCCGCTACTGGCTTATGCGGTCGTCGGTTTCGGCGCGGCAGCCTATTCGCCGGCGAAGTACGGCATCCTTACTGAACTGCTGCCCGCAGAAAAGCTGGTGATGGCCAATGGCTGGATCGAAGGCCTGACGGTGCTGTCAATTATTCTGGGTACCGTGCTTGGCGGCGCATTGGTGAGTGCGAAGTTCGCGGCCGTGATCACGTCCACACTGCCGCTGGAATCTCTGCGATTGGGTCTGACGCTGGAGGTCGCGCTCGGTATCGTCATGACTTCCTATCTGCTCGCCGCGCTATTCAACCTGAAGATCCCCGATACCAACGCCCATTACCCGCGGCAGGAGCACGGCCCATGGCGACTGGTGCTGGACTTTGCCCATTGCTTCACTACGCTGTGGCGCGACCGTCTGGGCCAGATATCGCTGGCGGTGACTTCATTGTTCTGGGGCGCCGGCGCCACCTTGCAGTTCATTGTGTTGAAGTGGGCCGAAAAAGCGCTGGACATGCCACTGGCGCAGGCGGCTGTGCTGCAGGGCGTGGTCGCCTTCGGCGTGGCTTTCGGAGCAATGGCTGCCGCGCGCAGCATTCCTCTGAAAAAATCTCTGACCGTGATGCCGATGGGGTTCGCGATGGGCATCATCGTCTGCATTATGACGCTCGTGCCTTCATTAGGATTGGCGTATCCCTTGCTGGTACTGATTGGTGCATTGTCCGGCTATTTCGTCGTACCGATGAATGCCTTGCTTCAGCATCGCGGCCATGTGCTGATGAGCGCCGGTCACTCGATCGCTGTACAGAACTTCAGTGAGAACCTGTCAATCTTGCTGATGCTCGGCCTGTATGCATTACTGGTAAAGCTCGACCTGAGTATTCATATCGTCATCGTGCTGTTCGGCGGCTTTGTGTCAGGCATCATGTGGCTGGTGATGCGCCGTCACGCGGCGAATCAGCGTGAGTATGATTCCATGCACTTGATCGGCGAGCAGAAGCACGTGGGTACCTGAGGGATCACTCTCAACCTGCGAATCGCTGTTTTGCCGTCTGCGTCCAGTCATCCGGCACCACGAACCCACGATCCATTTCTATCCATTCATCGCCGATTCGCTCCAGCACCGCCACCATCACCGGCATGCTGTCCGCTGCGAATTGCCCCACTAGCGCAGATTCCAGTTCCTGCAGGCGCAATCCTTCAGACAATGG
>CAZXRS010000232.1:0-3615 GCA_964642635.1 uncultured Bifidobacterium sp.
AAGGTCGACCGCTCAGCAGCCTATGCCGGTCGTTATGTCGCCAAGAACATCGTCGCTGCTGGCCTGGCCGAGAAGTGCCAGATTCAGATCTCCTATGCGATTGGTATCGCACAGCCGACATCAGTCATGGTTACCACCTTCGGTACCGGCAAGATCAGCGATGAAAAAATCTCCGAACTCGTGCGTGAGCATTTTGATTTGCGTCCGAAAGGCATCGTCAAAATGCTGGATCTGCTGCGCCCGATTTATCGCAAGTCTGCGGCCTATGGACACTTCGGTCGCGACGAGCCGGAATTCAGCTGGGAGCGTACCGATAAGGCGGCTGCACTGAAGAAGGCCGCCGGTCTTTAATTCGCTGTTAATGCTTCATCAAGACGGGCAAGCATCGCTTGCCCGTCTTTTTTTCAAGGCCAATCAACCAACCTATGCGCCTGACCGAAAACTAGGCCGGCTTTATCCCTCACTACCGAGTCAAAAAACAATTTCCCGACTGATACAGTGACCTCCCTCAACACTGCTGATTTCAGGGAATACCATGTGCATCACCATCGCACGACGCAATGCCTGTGTCGTCGCGCTCACTGTATTTTCAACACTTCTATCCCACTTCACCCAGGCCTTTGCTGATGATCCGCACCCGAAGGCAGGTGCAAGACAGAACCTCGCTTACCAGGAATCGCACGCAGGGAATGAACAGGTTGAGCGTCTGATTATTACGCCCCATCCGAACCAGGCCAGCAAGTCGAATGCGCAGCGCGGAAAGAAATCGCCAAGCTGTCTGAAAGCGATATCAAGCGTGAAGACGTCGATACAGCGTCAGATGAGCGACGGTACGCACCTGCGTCAACTTGATCGCCTGATGACAGTGAACGAAGCTCAGGAACTATCCGCGCAGCTTCAACAGTGCGGTGAAGTCAAAGCGGCGGAGCCCGACCTGATGATGCATACGCAAGGTGTACAACCCAACGACCCTGGCTATGCGAGCGGATACGGGCAGTGGAATTATTTCGCGCCATCAGGCAGCGCGCAGGGCGGTGCGGATATACCCGGCGCGTGGGATATCACACTGGGTAGTGGCAATATCGATGTTGCGGTCATCGATACCGGCTACCGTCCTCATATCGACCTGCAGCAAATGCTGCCCGGCTATGACTTCATCAGCAGCACGACGGTCGCGAATGACGGTAATGGTCGTGATGCCGATGCCTCTGATCCCGGGGATTATGCGGCGGCTGGAGATTGTGCCAGTGGCAGTGCAGCCACCCAATCCAGTTGGCACGGAACGCATGTCATGGGCATCATCGCCGCGCTGATGAATAACGGCCTGTACGGTACGGGCATTGCGCCAAATGTACGCATCCTGCCGTTGCGTGCACTTGGTCGATGCGGCGGCTATACCTCCGATATCGTCGATGCCATGCGTTGGGCAGTGGGTATCGACATTCCGGGTGTGCCGCACAATACGACACCTGCGCGCGTGATCAATTTATCGCTCGGAAGTACCGGCGCTTGCTCGACTGCATTCCAAAGCGCAGTTAAAGCTGTGAACGCAGCGGGGGCAATAGTCGTCGTCGCCAGTGGAAACGGCAGATCAAATATCGTCAATCAACCGGCTAATTGCAGCGGCGTCATTGCTGTCACTGCGCATGCGATCGACGGCGACAGCGCGGAATACGCAAACATTGGAAGGCAGATCGTTATCAGCGCACCTGGCGGTGGTTGCGGTACGCAATCGATTAACTGCATCGCCGGCTACACCTCAGACGGGCCGGCAGTCTATTCGCTTGGCAACAGCGGTACGACGACACCACACACCGATAGCGCGGCATTGAAGTACGGTACCAGCATGGCGGCGCCGCACGTAGTGGGCACCATCGCACTATTATTGTCGATGAATCCGGCCCTGACACGCAGCGAGATCACGGCTGTACTTAGAAGTAGCGCGCGGCCCTTTCCTGACAAAAGCGCATGCAAGCTAAGCGCAAACCTCGGCCTGTGTGGTGCCGGCCTGCTCGATACGCGTGCCGCCCTTGCCGCCATGCCGGGTGCATCGCCCAATCATCTGCCCGTGCTAACCACTACGGCAGACCAGCACGTCAGCTTCGGCGGCACGTTGCGTGTGCAGCTGCAGGCAAGCGATGCTGATGGCGATGTAATCACGTTTCATATCGATGCTTTGCCGGTCGGCGCGACTCTGTCATCTACGGGTCTGCTGACCTGGCCCAACGCATCGCCAGTCGGCAGCCGCAGCTTCAGTTGGACCGCCAGCGATACGTATGGCAGCAGCATGCCGGGTCAATTCAGCATCACCGTGACCGACGCCGGCAGCACCGCGGTCGCGCCGGTGGCGAGTGTTGCCAGTGGTGGCGTCGGTGGTGGCGGTAGCATGGCTGGTGACGTGATGCTGATGGTCGGTGCCATCGTCGCAGTGATTCGTCGCTGGCGCAGGTCATGAGGTGCTCGTCGCACTGGCAGGCCGCCGGCGTGCTGGCGTTGCTCGCCATGCTGAGTAGCGTGTGGCCTGAAAGTTTTGCAGCCCTTGACTGGGAGCGCGACGCCATCGCTGAAGGACAGTGGAGTCGTTTGCTCACTGCGCACCTCGCACACCTCGACGCGCATCATCTGCTGTTCAACCTGCTGGGTCTGGCGTTGATTGTCGATCTGCTGATGGAAGCATGGACCGCCACTGAATTCAGTACGCTGATGCTGATCAGCGCGCTCGGTACCAGCGTGCTGCTGTGGTATTGCGAGCCGGAGCTGAGCTGGTACGCGGGCATGTCCGGTCTGCTGCACGGCCTATGGGCGGGCGCCGCGCTGCATATGTGTCTGAGCCGCCGCAGCGCACTGCACGCCTTCGCGTTGCTGGCACTGGTGATCAAACTGGTGTTTTTGAACGATAGCGCAGGCGCGACGCCGGTGTTGCCGATTGCGCATGTGTACGGTGCATTGAGCGGCTTGCTGTGGGCGTTGATGCGTCGCCTGCTCATGATCTCGCCAATTCGATTAGAATAGCGGACTGCCAAGGAGCGTTGCGACGGAAATCTGCTTTCCGCCAGGCTTGGCAAGTCATTGCAACGGCGCTCACGTTACTTTTTTCGTTTCTAATGAAAGGAGGGCGTGATGAGCGCCGTACTCAAAGCTTCCCCGTCGAACGACTATCTCGTCGCCGACATCAGCCTCGCCGAATGGGGCAACAAAGAAATCAAGATCGCCGAAACCGAAATGCCGGGTCTGATGGCTATTCGTGAGGAATATGCTGCCAGCCAGCCGCTGAAAGGCGCGCGCGTTACCGGCTCGCTGCACATGACGATCCAGACCGCTGTCCTGATCCAGACCCTCGAGGCACTGGGCGCGAAAGTGCGCTGGGCATCGTGCAACATCTACTCGACGCAAGACCACGCCGCTGCGGCCATCGCTGCAAACGGCACACCAGTGTTCGCGTTCAAGGGCGAGAACCTCGACGAATACTGGGACTTCACGCACCGCATTTTCGAATGGCCCGATGGCGGCTACTCGAACATGATTCTCGATGACGGCGGCGATGCAACGCTGCTGCTGCACCTCGGTACCCGTGCTGAGAAAGATCCGAGCGTACTGGCCAATCCGGATTCGGAA
>CAZXRS010000233.1:0-3612 GCA_964642635.1 uncultured Bifidobacterium sp.
ACGCATGTCCTGGAAGCTGTCGACCGGCGGCACCGGGAAGTAACCGCCCTTGACTGCAGGGCGATGGCCGGTATTGCCGCCTTCGACCTTTTCACCGGTGGACCACGATGCTTCTTCGGAATCGATTTTCACGAAGCAGCCCGACATATCAACGTTCCAGCGTACGCTGTCGAAAATGAAGAATTCAGGCTCCGGACCGAAGTAGGCGGTATCGCCCAGGCCCGATGCTTTCAGATAGGCTTCCGCACGCTTCGCGATCGAACGCGGGTCACGGTCATAGCCTTTGCCATCGCTCGGCTCGACCACGTCACACTGCATGAACAGCGTGGTTTCTTCCATGAAGGGGTCGAGGTTTGCGGTATTCGGATCCGGCATCAGCAACATGTCGGAGGCTTCAATGCCCTTCCAACCAGCGATAGAAGAGCCGTCGAATGCATGGCCGGACTCGAACTTATCCATGTCGAAGTGGGAAACCGGAACAGACACGTGCTGCTCCTTGCCACGCGTGTCGGTGAAACGGAAGTCAACGAATTTCACTTCGTTTTCTTTCACCATCTTCAATACATCTGCGGCCGTCTTTGCCATGTAAATCTCCTGGGAGGTTGCGTATGAGTGTCTTAGCTGGGTGCTAGGGTGAGCTTAGTGTTGATTCGGCGCAAGCCCAAAAGGCAGTGCAGCCCTTGATTTTGCGACCGGAACTCCGCGCAGGATGATAGCAGATTCCATGCCATCAACTAATTTCCGGGAGGCCCAAACGGTCAATCCCATCCAGCCAAAAACATCAAATCAGAACAAGGTCTTGGCGGTACCCGGTCGCTCCTAGCCGAGAAAAACCGTTGCCCCAATCAGGTGCACGAAAGACAGCCTCGCATTTCCACGGTGCATTTCATCTTCCCCGCACCATTCCGGTGAGGTCTGGCCGGCGGGCATTCAGCACAGGCCCGCCGGCTAGTACATGCCCGTTTTATAATTCGATTCGACTTTTATAAGGGCTGAGACCATGACCACCCGCTCCGACATCCTGGCCGTTGCAAGGCAGCGCCAGCAATCCGGTGCCCTGCCTTATGCAGGTGCCGTCACACCGGCAGAAGCCCTCGCGCTGCTGCAGTTCGACCCCGCCGTCAAACTGGTCGACGTGCGTACGCAAGCTGAGCGCGACTGGGTGGGCAAGGTGGACATACCTGAGTCGCAGCACCTTGCTGTGCAATGGTCGCTATATCCGGGCGGCGCAAAAAACGAAGATTTTCTGTCGCAACTTACGCAAAGTACATCGCCCGATGAGGTGCTGCTGTTCCTATGCCGTTCGGGCGTTCGATCGCGCCATGCGGCACTGGCCGCGACCGAGCACGGCTATACACAGTGCTTCGACATCCTCGAGGGTTTTGAGGGCGACCGAGACGGTGCGGGACACCGCAAGAGTATTGGTGGTTGGTGTCATGCCGGTCTGCCGTGGATCGGCGCTTGATCACGTCAATCTTCCTCGTCATGCACAGGTTCCTTCAAAGCCAATGCGCGGCCGTCTTCCACTAAAAATCCGGCCGCGATGCCAAACCATTCTTCTGCCGGAATGGTCCGTTCGGCGATCTGCACCAATTCTTGCTCTCGCATCAGCTTGCGATAAAGATAGGTACAGCATTGCTCGAGAGATGCACAGATCTCTTCAACAACGAGTGAACCACTCGTTACCACCTGCTGAAGCTTTTCGCGCAATGAGCGTAACAGCGTGAGGCTCGCTTCACTAAGGCTATCCAACTCCTCCAAGATGGCATCCGCTTCGTGAGTGATTTTTCGTAACGCAGGAATCACAAAAACTTCCATCTTCCGCTGGTGACAGGATCGTTCGAACTGGGTCAATCGGTTCAGCATCGACTCAAACTCAAGACCATTAGAATTTTTGATGTTTCGTATGCTGGTGAGAATGTACTGTTGTATCGATGAAAACTTCCAGCAAACCCTGTTTTGCTCGATCTTCAGGGCTATGATCGAATAAGTCACAGTCAGCATGAGAATCCCTGAAAAAATAAAGCCCGTCCCCGCACGCAATGCGCACTTTGGAATGAGCGATGGGGAGATGAGCGGAGAATTCCGCAATGACTGCTTAGTTTAGTGAAGCGACAAGATCGTTCACTTGAGCGACAACAAACCTCAGCCAGCGTGTCGGCAACTACCGAAGATGCTTCTCGGATTACAAGGCCAAGCTGCTCAAGGTTCGCACTGAGTGCGTCAACCCACTTTTACCGCGTGTTCACGCGTCGCATGGAAGGTGACACCCGGCCAGCGCTCCTGCACTAGCTTCAGATTGACAGCCGAACTCGCCAGATAGGCTAAATTACCTGCGGCATCGTGGGACAAATTCGCTCCGGCTGACGAGCGCTCAAAATCTGACAGCATTTTTTTGTCGTCACACGATACCCAGCGCGCCGTGTTGATGCTCGTACCCTCAAACACAGCATCCACACCATACTCATTCATCAGGCGACTGGCGACGACCTCGAACTGGAGCACACCCACTGCACCCAAAATCAAGTCACCTCCACTCACCGGATTGAATACCTGTACCGCACCCTCCTCGCCGAGTTGCTGCAAGCCTTTATGCAGCTGCTTAATCTTTAGTGGATTACGGATACGAACCATCCGAAAGAAATCCGGTGCGAAGTACGGAATACCCGTGAACTGCAGAAGCTCACCCTCAGAAAAACTGTCGCCAATCTGCATGTTGCCGTGGTTCGGCAAACCAATGATGTCACCCGCATACGCCTCTTCGACTTGCTCGCGCGAAGAAGCCATGAAAGTGACGACCGACGATACTTTGATTTCGCGATTGAGCCGCAGGTGCTTGATCTTCATACCGCGCTCAAAGCGTCCTGAGCACACGCGCAGGAAGGCGATGCGATCGCGATGCGCGGGATCCATATTCGCCTGAATCTTGAATACAAAACCAGAGAATGCGGGTTCAGCAGGTTTCACCGAACGTACCGTCGCGTCACGCTCGCGAGGCTCCTGAGCCCAGTCGAGCAGCGCGTCGAGAATCTCCCGCACACCAAAGTTATTGATAGCAGAACCGAAGAACACCGGTGTTTGCTTGCCGGCGAGGAAAGCGTCGAGATCGAAAGGATGCGATGCGCCGTGCACCAGCTCGACTTCCATCTTCAGCTGCTCAATCTCTAGCGGGAACATCTCTGCCAGACGCGGATTATCGATACCCTTGACGACTTCGAACTGCTGGTCAGCTCGCTCGCTACCCGGAACGAATAACAGAATCTCGTCGCGCAGCAGGTGATACACGCCACGGAAAGTCTTGCCCATCCCAATAGGCCAAGTCACTGGGGCGCACTGTATGCCTAGCACTGACTCGACCTCGTCAAGCAATTCCAGAGGATCGCGCGTTTCGCGGTCCATCTTGTTCATGAACGTGATGATGGGCGTGTCGCGCATGCGGCACACATTGAGCAGCTTGATGGTTTGTGCCTCAACACCTTTTGCCGCATCGATCACCATCAGTGCGGAGTCAACGGCGGTCAGTACGCGATAGGTATCTTCTGAGAAGTCCTGGTGACCCGGCGTATCGAGCAGGTTCACGACATGCTCACGGTACTCGAACTGCATGACCGA
>CAZXRS010000234.1:0-3599 GCA_964642635.1 uncultured Bifidobacterium sp.
CAGCGTCGCATAGCGTTCGGTGTCTTCCTCGCGAACATAAGCCAGCGGACGGATTACGATGTGCTTGCCATCGTCCGATTGCAGCTTGGGCGGCATGCCCTTCAGTTTGCTGCCAAAAAACATATTCAGGAAAAAGGTTTCCATGATGTCGTCACGATGATGGCCAAGTGCGATCTTGGTCGCACCGACTTCATCGGCGACACGATACAGAATGCCTCGGCGCAGCCGCGAGCATAGCGAGCAGGTGGTCTTCCCTTCAGGGATCACTCGCTTGACGATACTGTAGGTGTCTTGTGTCTCTATATGGAATGGCACATCGATGCTACGAAGATAATTTGGCAGCACTTCGGCAGGAAAGCCGGGTTGTTTCTGGTCGAGGTTGACTGCAACGATCTCAAAATGAATCGGCGCGCGTTCGCGCAGTGCGAGCAGAATATCGAGCAGCGCGTAGCTGTCCTTGCCACCGGACAGGCAAACCATAACTTTGTCGCCGTCTTCGATCATGTTGAAGTCGCCGATGGCCTGTCCAACCTGACGGCACAAGCGCTTGTACAGCTTGTTGTTTTCGTAGGCCGCTTTCTCGGCCTGACGCGCGGTGAGGCCACTACGACTCATCTCGCTCATCGCATTTCCTTAAACAGCAGTACCTCAACACCGACCGAGTCGCAGTCAGGATAGACATCGGGCTTCTGCGTTGACAACTGTACCGCTCGCACTTTTGGATGCGCGAGCAGGTTGCGGGCAATGTCGTCGCACAAGGTTTCCTGTAACTGCGTGTGGCCCTGCGATAGTCGTTGCTCGATCGTGTGGCGAATGAAATCGTAATCGAGCACTTCATGAAGCTCATCTTCTTTTGGCGTCGAGTCAGCCAGAGGCACGTAGAGTTCCACATTAAACAGCACACGCTGTTCACCGCGTTTCTCGAAATCATGCACGCCAATATTGCTCATTACCTGGAAGTTGCGCAGGAAGACGCGGCGGCAGTCGGATAGGGCGGGGTGCATCAGCAATGAGGTCATGAAAAATAAACTCGATAAGCTTGCTTACTTTGCGACGAACATGACGTCGCGATTCAGCGGGGTGAGGTGCTGGCCACCATCGACCAGTAGCGTGGTTCCGGTGACGCCGCGCGCGCTGGCAAGGTAACAGGCTGCGTGCGCGATGTCTTCCGGTGTGCTGCTCTGACCAAGCACAGTTTGTTGGTGCGCCTTCTCGAAACTTTCAGGTGTCTGATCGCCGGAGACCAGAGTCAGCCCCGGCGCAAGTCCCACAATCCGCAGCTTGGGAGCCAGGGCTGTGGCCAGCATGGTAGTGGCGGTGTGAAGTGCGGCCTTCGACAGCGTGTACGACAGAAAGTCCGGGTTCAGGTTGTACAGTTTCTGATCAAGCAGATTGATGACGACAGCCTGCTCGCCGTCAGGCGTTGCAGCGTGAAGTGACTGCGCAAGCAGCAGTGGCGCGGCGAGATTGCAGCGCATGTGCGCATCCAGTTGCGCATGGCCGAAGCTGTGCGCGTCGTCATAAGAAAACAGTGAAGCGCTGTTGACTACGCAGCTGATGGGGCCAAGACGGTCGATCGCGCGTTGCACCAGCAGACTCGTATCGGCTTCGTTCGACAGATCGCACTTCAGCGCGATCGCTGCGCGCCCCAGCGCAATAATCTCTCCAACGGTCTTCTGCGCATCCGCCTCGGAATCGCGATAGTGGACGGCAATGTCCCAGCCATCGCGCGCAAGTCCGAGCGCGATGACTCGGCCAAGCCGCTTCGCGGCGCCGGTCACCAGTGCAGCCTTTCGGTGGGGGGCATTCATAGGGTTCGGGGTTTGATGTCCGGAAAATTATTTCGCCGCGCGCCGCAAGAGACCACGGTTCTCTACAATACGCGCCATGTCTTTGCCCGAACCTTCTGGCGACGCCGTCCGGGTGTCGCGCACGCTGGAAAGCCTGATCGCGGAAACGATAAGCGCGAATAAAGGCTGGATCCCGTTCTCTCGCTTCATGGAGCTGGCGCTATATTCGCCAGAGCTCGGCTACTACGCCGGCGGTTCCGCGAAGCTTGGCAAAGTGGGTGATTTTACAACCGCCCCTGAGATTTCGTCCTTGTTTGGTGGGACGCTGGCGCGATTCACGATGGAGCTTCTCCAAGGCCGGCCGCTGCACATTCTCGAATTCGGTGCGGGTACGGGCAAACTTGCCGAGGATCTGCTGGACGCGCTGGCCGGACGTGGTGTGTCCATCGACAGTTATCAGATCATCGAGGTATCGTCCGAATTGCGCGCGCGGCAACAGCAGCGCCTAGCTGCTCACCCGCAGGTCAGCTGGCTGGATGCTCCACCGGTCGCGTTTTCCGGGTTGGTCATCGCCAATGAAGTGCTTGATGCGATGCCGGTGCCGCTACTTGTCAGGCACAAGGGCGGTTGGCAGGAGCGAGGTGTGGGATGGGACGGCGAGCGCTTTGTGTTTGTCGACCGAGACTGCGCGCAAGCGATGGCCGGGCAAATCCCGGGTGCCGCGGACTTGCCGGAGGGTTACCTGACTGAGGTTCACCCGCAGCAAGCCGCTTTTGTGCGCATGCTGGCTGACATGCTGGCCGCCGGGCAAGGTGGTGCGGCCCTGCTGATTGACTACGGATTCCCGGCGCACGAGTACTATTTGCCGCAACGTTCGCAAGGTACGCTGATGTGCCACTACCGGCATCATGCGCATGGCGATCCGTTTTACTTGCCCGGTCTGCAAGACATTACCGCGCACGTAGATTTCACCGAAATGGCTCGTACAGCGTTGTCGTTCGGATTGGAAGTCGGCGCCTACATGAGCCAGGCGGCTTTTCTGCTAGCCGCAGGCTTGTCGGAATTGCTTCAGGAGCACTCGGTTGAGGATGCGGCCCGTTGGTTGCCCGTGGCGAATGCGGTGCAGAAGCTCACATCGCCGGCCGAGATGGGCGAACTATTCAAGGTCCTGCTGCTGACCCGCCAAGTCACCGTACCAGGCGAATTGCGTTTGCAGGACCGGAGTCACAGGCTGTAGCAAGTACGATTTAACTGAAAGACGCACATGTTTCGCTGGCTGCTGACGATCTTTATCGCGTTGATTTTGCTGTCTTCTCTCTTGCCAGCTCTGGAGAGACTCGGATTGGGCAAATTGCCGGGCGACTTGCGGTTCAGTCTTTTCGGATTGAAAATCTTTCTGCCCTTTGCATCAACGGTGTTACTGGGCCTGTTCATTTTTCTGATTGCGCGATTTATTTAAATAGTCATGATCCGGTGGGTTGTCGCCATTTTCCTGTTACTTGCCGTCTTTTATCCGCTTTTACCGTTTCTTGAGCGCATGCGGGTCGGGCGCTTGCCCGGCGATATTCGCTTCCGTTTCAAAAACATTATCTTCTGCCTTCCGTTTGGCTCTGCCTTGCTGTGGTCGTTAGCGGCTTTCGTTATTGCCCAACTCACCCAATTTGCCTGATTTTTCAACGGTCAGCGGCGCATCAGCCACTCTCGTAAAGACCTAATCGGCGGCGTTATTCCGATTGACAAGGCTAATCGACCCCTTTATAGTTAGCGGTTCCCTGCGGTGGGGTGGCCGAGTGGTTAATGGCAGCAGAC
>CAZXRS010000235.1:0-3572 GCA_964642635.1 uncultured Bifidobacterium sp.
TCGCTCGCGCCCTCCACTGCCATCGCGCGCCACGTTGGCGCGTCCGTCAGTCAGCAGCACCACAAGCGGCGACTGACCGCGTCGGGTCAGCGCATCGACCAGCCCCGAAGCAGCATCCAGTGCACTGGCTAGTGGCGTGCCGCCACCGCCCGGTAAGCCAGACAAACGCCGTTTTGCGGCGGTGAGTGAACGTGTCGGTGGCAGAAGTAATTCTGCTTCGCGTCCACGAAATCCAATCAGCGCAACCTGATCACGCCTTACATAGCAATCAGCCAGCAACAGTTCAACCGCGCCCTTGACTTCGGCGAGTCGGTGCATCGCCGATGAGCCTGAAGCATCGACAACAAATACCGTTGTGGTCGCGGTCTTTTGACGGATACGCGTCACATGAAAATCTTCCGAGCGCACCAACACGCGCGAGTGCGAGCTGTCGTCACCGCTGGTGGCGCGACGCAAGCGCTGCCATGGTGCTGCCGCGCGCAAGGTATCGACCAGATGAAGACGCTGTCCGCGCGGCGACTGAGCACGACGCGATCCGACCGGTCGGCCACGCAACCCAGAACGCGCCGGCGCACCGGATTTGCCGACGGATGTACGACGCGCATTCAGGCCTGAGAGCAGGCCCGTTAATAGTCCTGCAGGAATTGCTGCTTGCGCAGCTTCTAGCACACGGTCTTCCATCGCGCCCTGTGTGTCTTGCTGAGTGGACGATGACTCGTCCTGCGGCGGCGGAGGTTCCGGTGGCATCGCTTCTTCAGTCTCTGGTGTTTCTGCGGGCGGCAATTGCGTCGCGCGAGGCGCCAGTACCAGCGCGGCGGCGATCTGCGCATCATCATCGGTGCACTCGGCATTTCCATCGAGGGCAGCATTCGCGCGCGCCGCAGACAATGAGAGCGATGACGCTCGCAATGAGGAAACGCCAAGCGCCATCGCAACACCACATAGCGCATCAATGACATGGTCGGCGCTCTCGGTGGCGGCGAGCCTCGCACGCGCCTGTTCGATATCGCTGATGCCAATCATCTCCGGCGCTGCCTCAGCAACCCGGGGCGAGATGGAACGCAGGTCAATATCGAACGCGAGGCGATCGCATAAGGCATCAGGCACACCGTCGTCGTCCTGCAAACCTTCATCGAGCGCGATGACGCCGAAACGCGTGGGGCTTCTTTCACGCAGCCCGTCACGTTCAATGGCCACCTCGCCGTTGTCCATCGCCTGCGTGATTCGCGCAGCCACACCCGTCGACAGGCGCTCGGCCATCGATAGCACGAGCACACCACTATTCACCGACGACAGTAAACCGGTTTGCAGCACGGGTCGGCCGGCAGCCAGTGTCGCGGTGAGATCAAGTCCACCCAGCAAGCGCTCGTCGGTCGCGGATAAAGGTACGCGCACCCATGGACGCACGCCTATTAATTGTTTGAGTAAAGCCAGCCATGCATCGCGCACCGGTCCGGCATGGGCTCGCACGCGCACACCGCCCAGTCCGGCGGGATCAATCGCGAGCAAGGCAGCGACCTGTACCGCGCGCTGCCAGTCGCGACCGGAGGGGTCGGGATCGCGATCGCGCGGTGCAAGCATCAGGCCGCCTGTGTGAATACTTCGCCGACGGCACGCTCGACGCGCGTGCCTGAGCCGGCATCATCCAGCGGATTGCGACGCAAACGGTGGCGCAGCGCAGGCGCAGCCATGCGACGCAGATGATCATCCGTCACCTCGCTGTCGCCTTCATAGGCCGCCAGTGCGCGTGACGCACGCATCAGTGCGAGTTCGCCGCGCAGACCATCGGTACCCAGCGCCATGCACAATTGGGCCGCACGAGCGAGAGCTGCATCCGATACCTCGACCGCAGGAAGCCGCTTGCGCGCGGCGACAATGCGGCGACGAATTTTTTCGTCTTCCTTCCGCCATTGCTCGCAGAAGCCCTCCGGATCGCGCTCGAATGCATCGCGACGTTTCACGACCTCGATGCGCATGGTTAAGTCGGTCGGCGTGCTGACATCTACCGCGAGTCCGAAACGATCCAGCAGCTGAGGACGCAACTCACCTTCTTCAGGATTGCCACTACCCACCAATACGAAACGCGCCGGATGCCTGACCGAGAGTCCTTCGCGTTCGACCAGATTTTCACCCGATGCGGCCACATCAATCAGCAGATCAACCAGATGGTCTTCCAGCAGGTTGACTTCATCGATATACAGAAAACCACGATTCGCGCGCGCCAGCAGGCCTGGTTCGAAAGCCTTCACGCCTTGCGATAAGGCACGCTCGAGATCAAGCGCGCCAACGACGCGATCCTCGGTCGCCCCGAGGGGCAGATCGACCACGGGTACCGGCTTCAATACGGATTTGATGCTTCCCTTGCGTTTCAGCGGCGCGCAATGCTCGCACGTTGATGCAATAGCTTCCGGATCGCAGCCGTAAGGGCAGCGATCGACCGCACGTATTTTTGGCAGTAGTGCGGCGAGTGCACGCACGGCGGTCGACTTGCCGGTACCGCGGTCACCGAGCACGAGCACACCACCGATACCGGGCTCGACAGCCGCGGCAAGGATCGCGAGTTTCATCTCGTCCTGGCCGACGATTGCAGAAAATGGGAAAACAGCCATCGCAATACTCCTTAGGTTCAGCTCAGCGTGTCCAGCGCCGTCTGAGGTCAAACAGATGCGTGAGCCCCGATGCCGATAACAGCAGGGCTACCGAATACCACGGCATACCAAGCATCGAACTGCGCAACGCCAGCATCAGGCACAGGCCCGGCAGTAGCGTGAGTGACAGCGAAAGTGGTTCCAGACCCTGTCGTTTTCGTCTCCACAGCATCGACAACGCCGCCCATTCCATCAAGGTCGCGACGATCACTACATCGATCAGGCCGGTACCGGTAAAGAATGTGTCCATAACGATCAGCGTTCAAGCCTTCGCCCGCATGCCCCACTTCCACAGCCAGCTAGTCGGTATTGGCGCCACCATGAATAAATGCTCGATCACGGCCAGCGTCAGCAGACCAGCGACGAGGCAGAGGCTGGTAGCAGCGAAACCATCGGCTGGCTGTACCGCGACCGCGGTCCATAGCGGCACGGCGACCGCCGTTGCACCTATCAGCGACACCGGCATTAGCCAGTTGAACGCGCGGCGGGTAAAGTAACTCTGCAGATAGGCAAGATGTGCCGGCAGAAAGTTTTCTGACAGATTGCGCACACCAAGAAAGAGATTCAGTTTTGCAGACAGACGCATGGACCACAGCACGAGATAGGTCCACCAACCGGTCTGATTCGGCTGACGCCAGCTGGCTGCAAACACCAGCAAGGCCAGCACGACCAGTGCCAGCTCATGATGCAGTATCGCTTCAGTAGCGTGCCATGCACGCTTCCAGCCACGACTACCGGCCGGACATTCACTGCGTCGGGCGCCGGTGACGTAGCCCAGCAAAAAGGCAATCTCTTGCCAGCCCCACACCAGCACCGCGCAGGTGAATGCGCAATAGGCCGAGGCGACTGAGGTGCGAGACGCTGAGATGTGCAATCCAACCAGAGCAAACGCGAGTCCGGTCGTTGCAGCCATCATGGTCGGAC
>CAZXRS010000236.1:0-3566 GCA_964642635.1 uncultured Bifidobacterium sp.
TTTATCTGCAATCTCCAGCTGGTCGTGTGGAGTATTTTCAGCAGTGGCAGATTGGCGGCCGTGTCTTACTCGGGTCAGTTCTTGTAGTGCGGCGGCCGTCTGGTTTGCTGGCGCATGCGTCAAATGAATAACCTCGCGCTTTATTTTTTCCCTGCTCGGCATGAGAATCTGCAGGTCATTCGAGCGACGGCTGTCTTTGACCAGTTGCGCTGTGATGTTCAGCGAGGCATCGATGGTGCGACAGGGATTGACCTCGAATGTTTCCAGCATCTGTTTCTGCTGGTCCCTCGCCGCAGAAATGGTCGCCTCGTACTCGTTGTCTCCGAGGGGAGTCAAATCCCCGTTTGCCGGCAGGCTGCTTCTCAGTAGATCAACCAGCTTCTCCCGACGGGCCATGACCCTTGTATCTTTTTGGAATTCGGCGCAGCGGACGGGATCGGTCTGTCTCAGCAGCTCTTCCCATTCGCACAGGAGCATAGGAATCGCGGGATTGTCGGCCTTGAAATTCACTTCGCTCAGGCTGGGTAGTTTTTTCTTGATATGCAATCTCAGTTGTTCGATGCTGGTGTGTGAGCGGGCAAGATCATTTTCGAGTTTTGCCGCCAGTACATTTCTGATCTCTTCAGGCGTAGAGATATCGACCGACGCTTTTCCCTGTCGCTGCGGGTTGACATAGACCAGTTCTCCGGCCGGATTAATGCCGACGCCTGCCTGGTCTCGGAATGCCTCCCGCATGACCATCAGGGCTTCCTGGGCAGTTTGATGGTTAGTCGATGCCTTCATGTTTCCTTTGAGAAGTGTGGGTGATTGCCGATCCTTACACCCCGCGTCAATGGCGGGTATTGGCGGAAGAACCTTAGTTTTCAGTCATTTGTGGCGATAAACGAACATTTGTTCGCTCGCGAGTTCGGTTTCGCCAATCTGTTGGTGCTTTCGAGTCGTCGCTGCGGGAACTGACAGGGAAGGTGCTTATCGGGGTAGGGGGCGCTAAAATAGCGCTTTAGCCGGGATTGCTTATAAGAAATTGTTAACAGTAGCCGGCGAACTCTGGAGCCCAATTGAATAATCATTACCCCCATCCCCTGATCGCCCGCGAAGGCTGGCCATTTCTGACGATTGCCCTTGTGGTTGCCGTCGTCGCCACCTTGATGCTCGGCGGCTGGTCCTGGCCGTTCTGGGTCATCGCACTGTTTGTCCTTCAATTCTTCCGCGACCCACCGCGCACTGTGCCGCTGCAGCCGAATGCCGTGCTGTCGCCAGCCGACGGCCGCATCGTTGTGGTCGAGAAGGCGCAAGACCCGTATGCAGGGCGCGAAGCGCTAAAGATCAGCGTGTTCATGAACGTGTTCAACGTGCACTCGAACCGCTCGCCGGTGGACGGCGCCATCACCAAGGTTGAGTATTTCCCGGGTAAATTTGTGAACGCTGATCTGGACAAGGCATCTACCGAGAACGAGCGCAACGCAGTAGTGGTCACCGCCGACAATGGCGCGGTTATCACCTTCGTGCAGGTCGCCGGCCTGATCGCGCGCCGCATCCTTTGCTACGTGAACCCGGGTGACAAGTTGGCTCGTGGTCAGCGCTATGGCTTTATCCGCTTCGGCTCGCGCGTTGATGTCTACCTACCGCTGACTGCGCGTCCGCTGGTCACTGTTGGCGAGAAGGTTTCGGCGACTGAGACCATCCTCGCTGAGCTTTGACTTAACATAGGCGCCATGCCCATCTTCAATTCACGTAAGCACAAGCTGAAGGCAGCTTCGTCCAAACCCTTTCGAGTCAATCGCCTGTCCATGCGGAGGCCTGTGGATGACGAAGAGGGTGGCCATTCTCAGGCGCGTCCTCGCAGCCGAGGCATTTATCTTCTGCCGAATGCCTTCACGACCGCTGCATTGTTTTGCGGCTTTTACGCCATCGTGATGGCTATGAACGGCCAGTACTTCAATGCGTCTGTCGCCATCTTCGCAGCGATGGTGCTCGATGCGACCGATGGTCGCGTCGCCCGTCTGACCAACACGCAAAGCGAATTTGGCGCGCAATACGATAGCCTGTCCGATATGGTGTCCTTCGGTGCCGCTCCGGCGTTAATCGTGTACGAGTGGGCATTACGCGGCATGGGCAAGCTCGGTTGGCTCGCGGCCTTCGTTTACTGCGCCGGTGCCGCGCTACGCCTGGCTCGCTTCAATACCAATATCGGTGTGGTCGACAAGCGCTTCTTCCAGGGCTTGCCGAGCCCGGCGGCGGCTGCGCTGGTGGCCGGCTTCATCTGGCTGATGGATGATCTCCGGATTGCCGGCACCGATTTCAGCTGGCTGGCCTGGATCATTACCGTCTATGCCGGCCTGACTATGGTGACCAACGTACCGTTCTACAGTTTCAAAGACGTGAACTTCAAGAAGTCGGTGCCGTTTATTGCAGTCTTCCTGATCGTTCTGATTTTTGTTGCGGTGTCGAGCGACCCGCCCAAGGTGCTGTTCGGCTTATTCGTGATTTACGGGCTGTCTGGTTACGCGGTCGCGGTCTGGTTCTGGGCCAAGGGTCGCCCGGTCAGCATCGTTCAGACCAGTGCGGAGAGCGGCGACGAGAGTTAGCCGGGATTGGCTATCGGACCGATAGAAACGCCGGTGTTGCGCTTTACGGCAATCCCCCTTATTCTTTCCTCCATGTCTAGCGCAAACCGTCCATTGCAGACCCTTTCCATCGGCAGCCCGTCCGGGCTGCTGTTGCTGTATCTACTGCGCTGACCGCGCAGACATCCCCTTACCCCCAATTTGTGTTTTGCCCGGCCCGCGCAGGAATCGCGAGGGCAGGCGAGAATATGTCCAGATTATTGAATTCCCCGGGAGCCCATGATGGCCGATTCAAACAAGCTGATTATTTTTGACACCACGTTGCGCGATGGCGAGCAGTCACCCGGCGCGTCAATGACGCGCGAGGAGAAGATCCGTATCGCCCGTCAGCTAGAGCGGCTGAAAGTCGATGTGATCGAGGCCGGTTTCGCGGCGTCGTCTCCCGGCGATTTCGAGGCGATCAAGACGATCGCGGGGATCGTCAAGGAATCCGTGGTTTGCTCGCTGTCACGCGCTAATGACCGCGATATCGCCCGCGCAGCTGAGGCGCTGGCGCCAGCACCTCGCAAACGCATCCACACCTTCATCGCAACATCGCCGCTGCATATGGAAAAGAAACTGCGTATGACACCGGACCAGGTGTTCGAGCAGGCGCGACTGGCGGTGAGATTTGCGCGCCAGTTCACCGATGATGTCGAGTTCTCTACCGAAGACGGTAGTCGCTCCGAGGTCGATTTCATGTGCCGCGTCATTGAGGCCGTGATCATGGAAGGCGCGACCACGATCAATATTCCGGACACCGTTGGCTTTGGCGTGCCAGAACTGTACGGCGAGATGATCCGCACCCTGCGTGAGCGCATCCCGAACTCCGACAAGGCGGTGTGGTCGGTGCACTGCCATAACGACCTCGGGATGGCGGTCGCTAACTCGCTGGCCGGTGTCATGATCGGTGGCGCCCGTCAGGTCGAATGCACCATTAACGGACTGGGCGAGCGCGCA
>CAZXRS010000237.1:0-3517 GCA_964642635.1 uncultured Bifidobacterium sp.
CGATGCTATGCGTCAGGCCGGTTTGACCGCTCGCGTCATGTCGGCGATTGGCATCGAGCAGGTCGTCGAACCCTACGTGCGTCCGAAAGCTTTGCAGTATCTTGAAGAAGGCAAGATCGTCGTCTTCGCGGCGGGTACCGGCAACCCATTCTTCACCACCGATACCGCTGCCGCGCTGCGCGGTGCAGAGATCGGTGCCGAGGTGGTGCTAAAGGCGACCAAGGTTGATGGCATTTACAGCGCCGATCCGAAGAAAGATCCAACCGCAACACGGTACTCGACGATCAGTTTCGATGAGGCCATCTCCAAGCGGTTGCAGGTGATGGATGCGACAGCCTTCGCGCTGTGCCGTGACCAGAAACTGCCGATTCGCGTGTTCTCTATCGTCAAGCCTGGCGCACTGAAACAGGTTGTGCTCGGCGAGGACGAGGGCACGCTGGTTCATGTTTGAACACCCCTATACCGAGAAACACAGTACGAATCACAGGAGAGCAGCATGACAGTCGCTGACGTCAAGAAAACTACCGAGCAGAAGATGCAGAAATCGATCGAGACCTTGAAGGCCGATTTGTCCAAAGTCCGCACCGGGCGCGCGCACGTCGGTATTCTCGATCATGTGATGGTCGATTATTACGGTACGCCGACGGCAATCAATCAGGTGGCGAACCTGACCTTGATCGACGCCCGAACCATTGGCGTGCAGCCGTGGGAGAAAAAGATGGGAGCCGTCATCGAAAAAGCGATCCGTGAATCCGACCTTGGCCTGAATCCAGCGACGGTCGGTGACCTGATCCGTGTGCCAACGCCAGCGCTGACCGAGGAGCGTCGCAAGGAGATGGTCAAGCTCGTCAAGAGCGAGGCCGAAGATGCGAAGATCGCGATCCGCAATATTCGCCGCGACGCCAATGAGGGTCTGAAGAAGCTGCTAAAGGATAAGGCGATCTCGGAGGACGATGAGCGCCGATCGCAGGATGAGGTGCAGAAGCTCACCGACAAGTTCGTTGCCGAAGTCGATAAGCTGGTCGCCGAAAAAGAAAAGGAAGTAATGACCGTATAAGCGGCAGGGCGGGACAACCCGCCCATTTTTATTTCTCCCTTGTGCACCCGCCTATGAGCCAACCGAGTTCGACACTGCAGATACCCGACACACCGCTGGTGCCCGCGCATGTAGCGATCATCATGGACGGTAACGGCCGCTGGGCGACCTCGCGTTATCTGCCGCGTGTTGCCGGACATGCGAAGGGTGTCGAAGCCGTGCGCGGCGTGGTCAAGGCCTGCATCGAGCGTGGCATCCGTTACCTCACGCTATTTGCTTTCAGCTCCGAGAACTGGCGTCGTCCCGCTGACGAGGTGTCGATGCTGATGCGATTGTTTGCGACGGCGCTCGAACGCGAGGTTGAGAAAATGCATCGTAACGGCATTCGTGTGAAAGTGGTCGGTGATTTGTCCCGCTTCGATGCGCGTCTTCAGCAGCTCATTGCAGGCGCTGAAGTCAACACCGCGGGTAACGATCGCCTGACGCTCACGATATGCGCGAACTATGGTGGGCGCTGGGATTTGCTACAAGCCATGAACCGACTGGTAGTTGATCGGCCCGGAGTCGCAGATTTCACTGAATCTGATCTCGCGCCTTACCTGGCCATGGCACATGCGCCCGAGCCTGACCTCTTCATCCGAACCGGTGGCGAGCAAAGAATTTCAAATTTCCTTCTGTGGCAGCTTGCGTACGCTGAGCTGTACTTTACAGACACCTACTGGCCAGACTTCGATGCAGCGGCGCTGGATGAGGCCATCATCTCCTATCAGCAACGTGAGCGCCGCTTTGGACGCACTAGCGCACAGCTGATTGACGTCAGAAAGGCTTCCTGATGCTTCGTCAGCGTGTGATCACCGCGGTGGTGCTGCTGCTTCTGCTGGGCGTGGTGCTGGGTTCACAATCATCACTGGCGTTTCACCTGACCCTCGCGTTATTTTTCGGCGCAGCATGCTGGGAAGCCCTGCGCCTGTTCGGTGTACGTCGCGCTATTCCGCTGTCAGTGCTGGCCACTCTGTTCCTGATGCTACTTGCGGGTCGCGCCAACAATGAATGGATTCCGCTGGCCTCGTTATGCGTACTGCTATGGGCGCTACGTTTCGCGCCCGCGCTGAAGTTTGGTTTGCCACCGACGGTTGGTACACGAGGCGCTTTGTTCACGGCTTTGTACCTCATTGCGCTATTTGGCTGCTTTGTGTCGATCGCTGGGTTATGGCAGCGCTCGGTCATCTTCATGATGTCGGCGATGGCCATTGTGTGGATTGCCGATATCGGTGCCTATTTCGCAGGCCGCGCCTTCGGCCGGCGCAAGCTTGCCCCAACGATCTCGCCGGGCAAGAGCTGGGAAGGTGTGGCCGGGGGCATGCTAGCCGTGCTGCTGCTGTCAGGGATCGCGGCACTGGTATGGCCTCCAAGTTTTCCTGCGCAAGTGCTGCTCCATTTCGGCTGGCCTGTGTCGGCGTTGCTGCTGTGCCTGATGGTGGCCGCGAGTGTGGTCGGCGATCTGTTCGAGTCCATGATGAAGCGTCGCGCAGGCATGAAAGACAGCAGCGCTTTGCTGCCCGGACATGGCGGTGTGCTTGATCGTATCGATGCATTGATTCCCACGATGCCTTTCGCATTCCTGTTATCGACGCAGATACCGGCGTCTCTCCTGTAAAGTTCGGTCGATGCAAGCTCTCACGATACTCGGCGCTACCGGATCCATCGGCGTATCCACGCTGGATGTGGTCGCTCGTCACCCGGATCGCTACCGTGTCCATGCCTTGACCGGGCATACCCGCGTTGAGGAACTGGCCGCGCAGTGCGTGAAGTTCAATCCTGATGTAGCCGTGGTGGGCAGTGCCGAGGCGGCGGCGCGTTTGTCGGCGCTACTGCGCGCTGCGGATGTCCGTACCGAGGTCGCCTACGGTGAGCAGGCCTTGTGTGACGTGGCGAGTGCATCGGCCTGCACGACGGTCATGGCCGCCATCGTGGGTGCCGCCGGACTACAGCCGACACTGGCCGCGGCCAAGGCCGGCAAGAAACTGCTGCTGGCAAACAAGGAGGCGCTGGTCATCTCCGGGCAGTTGTTCATGGATGCGGTCAGTGACAGTGGCGCGACGCTGCTGCCGATCGACAGCGAGCACAACGCTATTTTCCAGTGCCTGCCTCTGAATTATCGCCGCACCCTGCAACATCACGGTATTCGAAAAATTCTCCTGACGGCTTCAGGCGGACCGTTTCTGAATCGCGATCTCAATACTTTTGGTGAGATCACGCCGGAGCAGGCGGTTGCCCATCCAAACTGGAGTATGGGCCGAAAAATTTCTGTCGATTCCGCGACGATGATGAACAAGGGTCTTGAGGTGATCGAGGCGTATTGGTTGTTCGGCGCACCGCCCGACCAGATTGAGGTCGTCATTCACCCGCAGAGCGTGATTCACTCGATGGTGTCCTATGCGGATGGTTCGGTGCTGGCTCAGCTGGGCAATCCCGATATGC
>CAZXRS010000238.1:0-3507 GCA_964642635.1 uncultured Bifidobacterium sp.
CAAAGAAGGCTGTACGATTTTTGTAAAGACTGGGCATCTTCTGAGCTGAGTGACCACGAGCGATCAGTTATCCCCAAAGTTCATAGATGGCATGGGCTGGCTAACAATCATGGGTAATAAGTTGTAATCTCACATTTCCCATCAATGCTATTCCCGGTGTCGTAGAAAACTTTACATTGACTCTGACGAGAGTTAGGCACTGCCAATGTTGCTAATGCTTCAAAAATGGAAACTCATGCTACTTGCGATGATTTTATGGGTCGCGGCACCGGCATGGGCGGATGGACACTACATCCCTGAGAGCGCGGTTTTCGAAGACGTATCCGGTCGCATGACTTTTGATCAAGTTCGGCAGCAGCTCTTTCATCCCTCGAATACCTTTCTCAGCAACGGATACACCCGTTCGGCCTTTTGGTTGCGCCTGAAAATTGACCCTTCGATGGGGCGTCCGGCCAAGTCAGATGATGGCAACTCGCCGCTATTTGTTCGTATCCAACCCGCCTATCTTGATGACGTTAGTTTGTATGACCCGCTCGAGCCAAATCGTGGGCAGCGAATCAATGGTGATCGGCATCCATGGGCGGACAGTGAAGTGCCCTCAGTGAATTTTATTTTCACAATTCCGCGCGGTACTCAACCACGAGATGTCTGGATACGCGTCAGAACGACCAGCACGCACATGGTCCGCGCTCAAGTACTCGATAAATCCTCACTCGCCATCACCGAGAAATATCAAGACACGGGCGTAGGCATCTATGTGGGATTGTTACTCGTTTTGGTACTGTGGCCACTACTGATCTGGGCCTCTGATCGCGACTATTTTTCCGGCATGTTTGTGGCGAAGCAGGCGGTCATTTTGCTGCATGCACTAGCTATCATGGGTTACTGGCGCATGTTTCTATCGCAGACCCTGACACCTGAGCAGATTGACTTCAGCTGTAATCTCATCATTCTGTTGTTTGGTTTTACTTCGGTGATCTTTCACTTCCTCTATTTCGAGCAGTTCCAGATGAAGCGTTGGGTCAAGATTTTGGCAGTCGTTGTGGCGCTTGCCTATCCAGTATGCCTAGGCTTTCTTCTAAGTGGCGACACATTGAGTGCAGTGCGTATCAACATGGCTTGCCTGACCTCATTGTCGGTGTCATTCCTTATCGTGCCTGTGTTTGGTATTCCATGGAAATCGCTGCAAGCGCCGATCATTACATTTCGAACCATGATGGCCATTCATGTGGTCATTTTTATCATCGCTTGGATCAACATACTTCCGGCGCTGGGTGTGCTCACGACTCTCGAGATTGCTCCGTATGTTGGTCAGGCTTACGGCGCTGTATCAGGCCTGATTTTTTTTCTTTTCTTAAAGCACAGAAATCGTTTGATTCGAGAGCAAAAATTCATTGAGCTGGCGCTGGCCGAAGCAAACTTCCTGGCAGAGCAGAACAAGCGGCAGGAGCAGTCAAAGTTTCTTTATATGCTCACGCATGAAATCAAGACGGCTTTGTCCGTGATCCGCATCGCTTTCGGTAATGATGATCAATACAAGAAATACAAAGCGCATGTCAGCGATGCGATTACTGATATTTCCGATGTCATTGATAGAACACTGATCGTCGATAAATTTGATTCCGCACAAATTGAAGTGCGTGTAGAGGCGCTGGATCTCCCAGATTTTTTGAAAGAGCAGGCGTTGATAGGCGGAGTCATCGTCGACGCTCCCGAAGTTTTTACGATCGATTCAGATCCGAATCTGTTGCGCCGCGTCGTGACTAATCTGATCGACAATGCCAAAAAATATGGGGATCCTTCCTATCCCGTTCGGGTTTCATTGACTGCCGAATTGATCAATGATGTGCCTCATGCCCGAATCGCGGTGGAAAACCGGGTGGGTGAGGTCGGGTTCCCCGATTCCCAGCGAGTTTTTGAAAAGTATTATCGTGCACCGCACGCGCATTCCCGAACCGGTTCGGGACTTGGTCTGTATCTGGTAAAGCAACTCGTTGAGTCTCTGGGCGGAAAAGTCGGGTACCGCGCACTTCCTGATTCAGTGGTGTTTCTCCTGACATTGCCTGTTCATTGGACCTCCGATACCCGTCGGCATTTGAAGGATCGTGTTGAATGACGTTGCCTCCTCTCAGGATCGCATTTGTTGAAGACCATCGCGCATTACGCGAGGTGATGGGCGGCCATCTGTCCAGCCATGGCTATCAGGTCAATGGATTTTCCTGCGCTGAGGAGCTAGACGAATTCTTTTCTCACCAGACCGCAGATTTGCTCATTCTTGATGTGAATCTGCCCGGTGAAAACGGTCTCAGTATTTCTCAGCGCTATCGTGCGGCGTACCCGGGTATTCATGTTATTTTATTGACGGTTCGGGGATCGTCCTCTGAGCGGGTGGAAGGCTATGAGAGTGGTGCAGATCTCTACATGGCCAAGCCGGTATCGGCCGAAGAACTCAGTGCGGCAGTGGCGAGTATCGATAGACGCATACGTCATCGCGACAGTGAGGGATCACGTCCAGCGCTTGATCTGCATCGACTGGCGCTGCGCTGGATGGATGACGAGGTTTCGCTGACTCAGGTCGAGGCTGCGCTGCTGAAGAGTCTGATTGAGGCGGTAGATAACAAGCTGGACTACTGGCGACTCATCGAGCTTTTGGGTATGGAAGTCACCGAGAAAAGCAAGAGTACTTTGGGCGTCTACATACACCGGTTGAATAGAAAATTGTCGGCAGTAGGATTAAAAGAGCCGGCCATTCGATCACTGTGGAAAGAGGGCTATCAGCTGACTCAAAAAATCATGCTGCTGTAAGTATTGTGCTTGCTCTGCAGTGACCCTTAGTTTGAATTCCGGTTCACGCAGGCATGGATGAATTGCCGTCCCATCGCGGTGAGGCGTAGTCCTTTTCTTTCAATAGCGACCGCCCGGTCTGTATCTGCCTGAATCTCTGCGATTAGTGAATTGACCAAGGGATCGGCAATCATCGCTGCATAGGCGTCATTATCGGCATACTGATAGAAAGCCGGAATTTCAATGAGCCCCAGCCGACGCAGATTGTCTGTATAGGTTGCCGCCAGCAGGGGATGGCGACACTGCGCATGCTGCGCAAAGTGGGAGAAGTTCAGCAGGACTTCTTTTCCGCCTTGTTTCCCGGACTCCGTCTTGTAATCCCACCGCAGATCTATAAGCGGTAGCGGAACATCTTTCGAAAAATATCCTATCAGTATCGCTTCATCCGCACTCAGGTTGCGGATGACGTCAACGAAGGCTGGAAGCGCTATCGACGAGCGGTTTTTGTCTATGGCGGTCGCCAGCAGGCTGGCTACCAGGTCCGACAGCACGGGCTCATGGAGCACATGCCGCAGCACCTCGATGGCGGGTCCAGCGATGGCCGGGTCAGGGGAGATGACGTCTTCAGGCGGACACGCCTGTAGCAATTCTGGCAACCTGGTGGTCAGGAATTCCTTGGCCTGATGCGCGTTCCACGCCGACGCGGTCGCACTGACCGTAGCC
>CAZXRS010000239.1:0-3498 GCA_964642635.1 uncultured Bifidobacterium sp.
CAAATCGTCCACCCGGACCACAGCTACGCCGCGCTGGAAGAAATGACCGGCCATGCCGAAGCCATCTTGCAAAAGCTGGGCCTGCCGTACCGTGTGATGAGCTTGTGTGCCGGCGACATGGGCTTTGGCGCGACCAAAACCCATGACCTCGAAGTGTGGCTGCCCGCGCAAAACACCTACCGCGAAATCAGCAGTTGCTCTAATTGCGAAGGCTTTCAGGCACGCCGCTTGCAAGCGCGCTTTAAAAATGCGCAAGGCAAAAACGAATTGGTCCACACCCTGAACGGCTCTGGCCTGGCCGTAGGCCGCACGCTGGTGGCTGTGCTGGAAAACTACCAAAACGCCGACGGCTCGGTCACCGTGCCCGAAGCACTGCGCCCCTACATGGGCGGCCTGGACACATTGCGCCCCTGATAGAATCGCCATCCGCTACGACAGCGACCCGGAGAGATGGCAGAGTGGTCGAATGTACCTGACTCGAAATCAGGCGTACCGCAAGGTACCGTGGGTTCGAATCCCACCCTCTCCGCCAGGGATCAAATGAAAAGCGCCTTTCGGGGCGCTTTTTTTATTTTCCACTTACCCCAAACCTCCAAGCTGTTAACTTGCCATCACTCGGTCGGATAAAGTGAGCCCTTTGATAACGAATGGGTACGAGGCGGTCAGATATCGCTGTAAGAAATTGATTGAATCCAATCAATTCAGGCGATAGGATCAGACACACTGCAAGTCTCTCATGCAGCGGATTCACACTGAAGATTTGGCCGTCTACGCAATACCGCCCGTTCATATTTATAAAAGGAGCCGATCATGCGTTTGCACCATGCCTTGCTGTCATTAATTCTTTACTTCCTGAGCTTATCTGCCTTTGCAGTCGATGCCGTTACTGCGTGCCCGAAGAATTTCAAAGTGCTAGCCGAGGACGATAAAGCTCGTATTTTGTTGTTTACACAAAAGAAAGGTGAGAGCTGTCCGATGCATTCACATCCGCATATTGCAGTCTATGCGACGAAACCTAATGCTCTGCCGCTGGAATACAAGATGGCCGACGGTTCTGTAAAGCCGGGTCCAAAGATGAAAGCTGGCGAAGCCTTCCTTCGCGGACCGACTGAACATGAACATCTTTCGGCAAAGGGAAATGTTGAGGCCATTATTGTTGAGTTCAAACAGTGACATTCAGGGGTAAGGCCCGTTTTGGGTTGGGGCGGACGCAACTGAACGCTATTGGGTGACTGTCTACTTATTAAGCGGATGTAAAAGCAAAGCCCATTTCAGTCAGCACCTGCCAGGGCGATTACAGGAAGCTTACTCTCGAGCGTAACTCATCGAGCGCGATATGCGCATCTGATAGACCCCTGCCACCCGGTGGGCCGCCTGCAACCACACCTTTACCAGCAACCGGCGCCAGATTGTCTACTTTGAAGCGCGGCATCTCTGAGCCATGTCGAATGAAGCAGGATTCGTCAAAGAAAAGGCGATCGCCGTTGTCGTCGATTTCATCCGAGTCGATACTGTCAAAGCCAATCAGTCGGGCAATATCGGATTCGCCGGCAGCGATATGTTCTTCAGTGATGGATTGGGTGACCGGATCGATCAGGTAAGCGCGCATAGGATGGTCTCTTTCAAAAGAATTTGGTAGAAGTATTAACTGTAAAAACTGCTAAATGATGGATTTGATGATTATCTTGACCGTCTTATCCTCGCCGCAGTCCGAACGCCTGTCGAACTGAGTCATCCATGATGGTGGCAATGAACTTGTCAGGATCGTCATGTGCACTGATCAGATTCACGATTTTATCGGTGTGATCATCACTAGCTAAATCTAGCAGCATTTCGCGAATTTCGTTATCCAAAGCTTTTGATAGGTCCAGCTCGTCACAGATCAAGTCCTTAAAACAATCAGGTGTGGCTTGCGGCCCCTCACCACTTGTCGCCAAAGATGCTTCGACATACAGGAAGGCATCCGTCATGGCGGCTAAATCACCATCGCTGCGCACGAGGCACCGGGCAGTAAATAAAATATGCGGACTCGTCTGGTCGCTATACTCGAACTCAAACGGGAGTACATCTTTTTCTGGTCTGACGCGCGTCCATTGCAAATCAAGAACGCCAAGTAACTCAAGGTCCACACCTTCGTAGGTCCAGCTTATTTCCCTGAAAATTTTTTCCTCAAGCAGATCGTCGGAAATGCCAGAATAACCCTCAGTGATGTCTGTCAATGATTCGTCGTTGGGCGAGTGATTCATGCGGGCGCTGATTGATAAGTAAGAATACATCGCCATTGTATAGCGAGTTTTCAAGCATTCGTTTTGGATTGATATTTTATAGCCATGTTTTTACATAACTGAATGCTATTGATTCAGGGCGAACGCCAGGTGCGGTCGAGATATGCAGCTACCCGCAACGTTGAATCAGCAAATCCACCTGCCTATATAATCCAGATTCGTATCCCCACACTGCCGAGCCATGAAAATCACTGTCTCTACTGTAGTTCGCGCCCCTATCGCCGAAGTATGGCACTGCTATACATCGCCGGACGACATCCAGCGCTGGAATACCGCCTCTGATGAATGGCATACGACATCAGCGACCGTCGACCTAAGGGTTGGGGGTAAGTTCTCGTCGAGAATGGAGGCTAAAGATGGATCGATGGGTTTTGATTTTGCCGGCGAGTACACGAAGCTAGTGCCTCTTCAGCTGATCGAATATACATTTGGTGATCGAACCTGCGTTGTGGAATTCTCGGAAGGATCGGATGGCGTTTCTGTCAACGTCACTTTTGATGGAGAGACTATCCACTCTGAGGAACAGCAGCGTAGCGGCTGGCAGGCTATTTTGGATAATTTCGCGAAGCATGTGCATGCTTCGCAAGCCTGACACGAGCTATATGAATATCAATGCTGATTACAGCCAGCGGGTCGTACTTAATCACCATGACCTGCCCTGGATTCCCAGCCCTGAATCAGGGGTGGAGAGGCGAATGCTTGAACGCATAGGTGATGAGGTGGCGAAAGCAACCACCATCGTTCGCTATCAGCCAGGTGCCGAATTTCAGTCTCACACCCACGAATTTGGGGAAGAGATATTGGTATTGGAAGGAGTATTTAGCGACGAGAGTGGTGATTACCCTGCTGGTACTTACATCATGAATCCCCCCGGCTCTTCGCATGCCCCGCATAGCAAAATGGGCTGTACGCTGTTTGTGAAGCTTCGCCATCTTGGTCCGGATCAGGTGGTTCGAGAAGTTGTCAATACAAAAGCTGCCCCCTGGTTACAAGGCTTAGTGCCCGGTCTGCATGTCATGCCGCTTATGCAGCAGGGCAGTGGTTCGACGTTCGTCCGGTGGGCGCCTCAAACCTATTTCAATCCCCACCGCCATTTCGGCGGAGAGGAAATCTTCGTGGTCGATGGTGTCTTCGAAGATGAGCATGGGCGATATCCCGCCGGCTCTTGGATCCGAAGCCCTCACATGAGCATGCATCAGCCGTTCAGCAAAGA
>CAZXRS010000240.1:0-3451 GCA_964642635.1 uncultured Bifidobacterium sp.
CAAGCGGCCACCGACGAGTCGACCCCGCCGGACATACCCAGAACGACTCTTTGCTTACGCATAGTCGTGGCCGTATACGCTCGGGTGGGTGTGAATGATCGTCAGTGGATGACGGCGACCGGCAATATATTCATCCACACACTGCAGTACCAGCGGGCTGCGGTGCATGTCCTGCGTGGCGATCAGTTCGTCGCGCGACATCCAGACCGTGCGCAGGATGCCCTCGTCCAGCGGGCGATCGTGCTCGGCGCCGAGCACACCCGCAAACGCAAAGCGCAGATAAGTCACTTCTTCCTTGGTGCGGCTCGATACGTAGCGGGACATATAGACCCCGACCAGCGCGTCCGGCGTGAATTCATGCGCGGTCTCTTCCAGCGCCTCGCGCGCTGCTGCTTCTATCAGCGATTCGCCCGGATCGAGGTGCCCGGCAGGTTGGTTGAATCGAATACCGTCGCTGGTCTCTTCTTCGACCAGCAGGAATTTGCGGTCGCGCTCGATAATCGCAGCAACCGTGACGGAGGGTTTCCAAATCATAGACATCCGGTTTTCCATGGAAGCCCCGGCATTTTACCCGTTGCGCTGCCAGACGCCGCTGAGGCACTTCCGGGGAGCGCTTGGTAGGACTCAAGGAAATGGTGCATTGCAGACCCCGAAAGGAAAAGGTATCGTCTCACTTCTTGCAGTAAAGCAAATTATTTTTGGGTTTTTACAGGCAAAGTCAGCATCTTGCCAAAAACCAAACGCCCGGGTCCTACCGCAATTGCGTGTAAGATTCGGGCGCAATTTTTTTATTTGGAGAACGTCATGAGAATCGGCATTCCCGCCGAGACCCGCCAGGGAGAAACGCGCGTCGCCGCGACCCCTGAAACCGTGAAAAAACTGGTCGCTGCCCAGCATCAGGTGATTGTGCAATCGGGTGCGGGCGTTGCAGCCAGTATCCCCGACGATGCGTTTGCTGCGGTTGGCGCCAAGATTGGTTCAGCTTCGGAAGCGTTTGCATGCGAGATGGTGCTGAAAGTGCGTGCGCCATCCGCTGAAGAGCGCGCTCAGATGAAGCAGGGTAGCGTACTGATTGGCATGCTCAACCCCTTCGACGCCGACGGCATCGCCGGAATGGCGTCTGCCGGTCTGACCGCGTTCGCGCTGGAAGCAGCGCCGCGAATCACGCGTGCGCAATCCATGGACGTACTGTCGTCTCAGGCCAATATCGCTGGCTACAAGGCCGTTCTGATGGCAGCGAACACTTACCAGCGCTTCATGCCTATGCTGATGACGGCCGCCGGTACGGTGAAAGCTGCGCGCGTGCTGATCATGGGTGTGGGCGTCGCTGGTCTGCAGGCAATCGCGACCGCGAAGCGTCTGGGCGCAGTGATTGAAGCTTCCGATGTGCGTCCGCCAGTGAAAGAACAGGTTGAGTCACTCGGTGCGAAGTTCATCGATGTTCCCTACGAAACGGATGAAGAGCGCGAGATTGCCAAAGGTGTCGGTGGGTATGCGCGGCCAATGCCGGAAGCTTGGATGAAGCGACAGGCTGCTCTGGTGCATGAGCGCGCCAAACAGGCCGACATCATTATCACCACCGCGCTGATCCCCGGCCGCAAGGCTCCGCTGCTGATCGCCGAAGACACCGTCAAGTCGATGAAGCCGGGTTCGGTGATTCTCGATATGGCGGCCGAGCAGGGCGGCAACTGCGCGCTGACCGAGGCCGGCAAGACCGTGGTGAAGCACGGTGTGCACATCATCGGCGAAACGAACCTGCCGGCACTGTGCGCTGCCGACGCCTCGGCGCTGTATGCGCGTAACGTGATCGATTTCATGAAGCTGATCGTCGACAAGGAAGCCAAACTGGCGATCGATCGCGAAGATGAAATCGTTGCAGCAACTCTCGTCTGCCACGGCGGCGAAGTGCTGCGCAAGTAAATCGTCACGGGAGCTGTCATGCAAAGAATCATGCTGCGCGCGAAGATCCATCGCGCGACGGTGACCCAGTGCGACCTGAACTATGAAGGATCGTGCGGCATAGACGAAGACCTGCTCGATGCAGCGGATATCCGCGAATTCGAAAAGATCGAGCTCTATAACGTCAGTAATGGCGAACGTTTTTCGACCTATGCCATCAAGGGTAAGCGTGGCAGCGGCGAGATCTCGCTCAATGGTGCGGCGGCCCGTCTTGCGCATCTGGGCGATCTACTCATCATTTGTACTTACGCGCCCATGTCCGAAGAAGAGATCGCAGGCTACAAGCAGAAGATCGTATTCGTCGATGAAAAGAACCGCATGGTCGGCCTCAAGAAATAAGCCGGTCATTCATAGCTAAAGAAAACGCTAACAACCAGAGGACACCATGGAAGTCAGCCACACCATTACCAACCTCATCATTTTCGTGCTCGCGATCTATGTCGGCTATCACGTCGTGTGGACCGTCACGCCGGCGCTGCATACGCCGCTGATGGCCGTCACCAATGCCGTGTCGGCGATCATCATCGTCGGCGCGATGCTCGCTGCTGCACTGACCACCGGACCGGTCGGCCAGTTCATGGGCACGTTGGCCGTCGCGCTGGCCGCTGTGAATGTATTCGGCGGCTTCCTCGTGACGCAGCGGATGCTGGAGATGTTCAAGAAAAAAGAACCGAAAGCCCAGAAGAAAGAAGGGGCATAACAACATGAGCATGAATCTCGTTACCCTGCTGTACCTGATCGCGTCGATTTGCTTCATTCAGGCGCTCAAGGGTCTGTCTCATCCTGCCACCGCACGTCGTGGTAATGCGTTCGGCATGACCGGCATGGCCATCGCTGCGTTAACGACGGCCGCGCTGATTTACAAGTTGCAGGCCGAAGCGGCTAGTGCAGGCAGCGGCTTTTCCCTGCTGTTGGGTGGGCTCGTGGTCGGCGGCGGCATTGGCGCGATCCTCGCCAAGCGCGTTGAGATGACAAAGATGCCGGAACTGGTCGCAGCAATGCACTCGCTGATTGGTCTGGCCGCAGTCTGTATCGCTGTCGCTGCTGTATCCGAGCCGAAGGCCTTCAACATCGTTGCCAACATCGGCGATGCTATCCCTATCGGCAACCGCATCGAATTGTTCATTGGTACTTTTGTCGGTGCAATTACTTTCTCAGGATCGGTGATTGCCTTCGGCAAGCTTGCAGGCAAGTACAAGTTCCGTCTGTTCCAGGGTGCACCGGTGGTATTCCCGGGTCAGCATCTGGTTAACCTGCTGATGGCTATTGTCATGATCGGTGCCGGCATTCTGTTCGTCGGTGCCGAAGGCGCAGAGCCGGCGTGGATGCCGTTCATCGTGATGACCGCGATTGCCTTCGTGTTGGGCGTACTGATCATCATCCCGATTGGTGGCGCTGATATGCCGGTGGTGGTTTCGATGCTGAACAGCTACTCTGGCTGGGCAGCCGCAGGTATCGGCTTCTCACTGAACAACTCGATGCTGATTATCGC
>CAZXRS010000241.1:0-3445 GCA_964642635.1 uncultured Bifidobacterium sp.
ACAAGCAGATTGCGCGCAAGGTGGCGGTTAAAGTGGCCGAGAAGGCGAAGGATATGAGCCTCAAGTTCCCCACCATCGTCGTCAAAAACGATTAAGCGTCTGTCTTGGCAAAACTGCCCGAGCCGCAAGGCGACGGCAGTTTTTTTACGCCTTGAAATAGGTAAAAAACAGCATATTGACACACACATCAGGCAGGCAGAATATGCTCCAAGCCGTTGAAGCAGAAAGCTTTTGAGGCAGGCTGAAATATGTTCTTCAGCACATATAAAAACTACCGGAGACCACGATGCCTACCGCTTCCTATGACGCGTGCATCGACGCAACGCTAACGCAGCTTGGTGCCCCAGATGGCGCGCTGCTTCCTATTCTTCACGCTATTCAGGCCGAGCACGGCTATGTGCCGTCAGATGCCGTGGCGCAGATCGCCGACCGTCTGAATCTGTCGCGTGCCGAGGTGCATGGCGTGCTCAGCTATTACCACCACTTCCGCAAGGAGCCTGCGGGCAAGGTCGTCGTGCAGTTGTGTCAGGCAGAGGCCTGCCAGTCGGTTGGCTCGGAAGCACTGACCGCACACGCGAAGAAAGCACTCGGCATCGATTTCCACGAGACCTCCGCGGACGGCAAATTCACGCTGGAGCCGGTGTACTGCCTCGGCCACTGCGCATGCGGGCCGTCGATGATGGTCGGTGATCGTGTGCATGCACGCGTCGACAACGATAAATTCAACGCGCTGATCAAGCGCGCAAGGAGCGACGCATGAGCGTAAAAGTGTTCGTGCCGCGCGACTCCACCGCGCTCGCCCTGGGTGCGGACGAAACCGCTCAGGCGATTGTCGCCGAGGCAAAAAAGCGCGGCATCGATATCCAGTTGGTGCGCAATGGCTCGCGCGGTATGTTCTGGCTCGAGCCAATGGTAGAGGTTGAACTCGACAGCGGGCGAGTGGCATATGGTCCGGTGGATGTGACTGAGGTCGCGTCGCTATTCGATGCGAAGTTCACCGAAGGTGGTCAACACAAGCTCGCACTCGGCAAGACAGAAGACATTCCCTTCCTTAAAAAGCAGGAGCGACTCACGTTCGCGCGCATTGGCATTACGGATCCCTTGTCCGTCGATGACTATGTCGCGCATGAAGGCTTCGCCGGTCTGCACAAGGCGCTGCAGATGACGCAAGAGCAGATCGTGCAGGCTGTCACCGATTCTGGCTTGCGCGGACGTGGCGGTGCGGCTTTCCCGACGGGTATCAAGTGGAACACGGTTCGCACCACGCCGGGCACGCAAAAGTACATCGTCTGCAATGCCGATGAAGGTGACTCCGGCACCTTCTCCGATCGCATGGTGATGGAAGATGATCCGTTCATGCTGATCGAGGGTATGACGATCGCGGGTCTGGGCGTTGGCGCGACCAAGGGCTACATCTACGTGCGTTCGGAGTATCCGCATGCGATCGAGATGCTGAACGAAGCCATAGCGATCGCACGCACACATGGCTACCTCGGTCAGAACCTGCGCGGCTCGGGTAAGGCCTTCGACCTTGAAGTGCGCGTCGGTGCCGGCTCGTATGTATGTGGCGAAGAGACGGCGCTGCTTGAGAGTATTGAAGGCAAGCGCGGCATCGTGCGCGCGAAGCCTCCGCTGCCGGCGATCTCCGGCTTGTTTGGCAAGCCGACCGTGATCAACAACGTGATTTCACTGGCAACCGTGCCTGTGATCTTCGCTCGTGGTGCGGACTATTACAAAAACTTTGGCATGGGCCGTTCGCGCGGCACCTTACCGATTCAACTTGCAGGCAACATCAAGTACGGTGGCCTGGTCGAGAAAGCCTTCGGCGTCACGCTGCGCGAAATGCTGCACGACTTTGGCGGTGGAACGCGTAGCGGTAAACCGATTCGCGCGGTGCAAGTGGGCGGGCCACTCGGCGCGTACCTGCCCGAGTCGCAGTTCGACACTCCGCTGGACTATGAAGCCTTCCTGCAGATCGGCGGCACGCTGGGTCACGGTGGCATTGTCGTATTTGATGACAGTGTGAACATGCTCAAGCAGGCGCGCTATGCGATGGAGTTCTGCGCGATCGAATCCTGCGGTAAATGCACACCTTGCCGCATTGGATCTACGCGCGGCAAAGAAGCGCTCGACAAAGTGATCGCTGGCGAAGATCGTGAGCAGCAGATTCATCTGGTTCGCGACCTGTGCGATGTGATGCTGAATGGCTCGCTATGTGCGATGGGTGGCATGACACCTTTCCCAGTGCTATCCGCAATGAATCATTTCCCTGAAGACTTCGGCGTGCCGAAGCAAGCGAAGGAGTTGGCATGAACGCTATCGACGAAAAAGATTTCGGTACGCCGGCACGTGAGTCGGCCACGCTGGTGACGCTGGATATTGATGGCGTCTCCGTGACCGTCCCCGCCGGTACTTCCGTGATGCGCGCGAGTGCCGAAGCCGGTATCAATGTACCCAAGCTGTGCGCGACCGATTCGCTGGAAGCGTTTGGTTCCTGCCGCGTGTGTCTGGTTGAAATCGAGGGACGTCGCGGTTATCCGGCATCGTGCACCACGCCGGTGGAACCGGGCATGAAAGTGCGTACGCAAACACCTAAGCTCGCTGACATTCGTCGCGGCATGATGGAGCTGTACATTTCCGACCATCCGCTGGATTGCCTGACCTGTCCGACCAATGGCAATTGCGAATTGCAGGATGTTGCCGGACTGGTGGGCTTGCGCGAGGTGCGCTACACCAAGGGCAAGACACACACGGAACTGAAGAAGGATGAGTCGAACCCTTACTTCACCTATGACCCGTCGAAGTGCATCGTCTGCAACCGCTGCGTACGCGCCTGCGAAGAAACCCAGGGTACCTTTGCGTTGACCATTGATGGTCGCGGTTTTGATTCGCGTGTCGCGGCGGGACAGAACGAGCCTTTCATGGAATCGGAGTGCGTCTCCTGCGGTGCCTGTGTGCAGGCCTGCCCGACCGCAACACTGACCGAAAAGACCGTGATCAAGATCGGCGTTGCCGAGCACAGTGCGATCACTACCTGCGCCTATTGCGGTGTGGGCTGCGCCTTCAAGGCGGAGATGAAAGGTAGTGAAGTGGTACGCATGGTGCCGTGGAAGGATGGTAAGGCCAATCACGGTCACTCCTGCGTGAAGGGGCGCTTCGCCTGGGGCTATGCGACGCACAAGGAACGCATCCTGAAGCCCATGATCCGCAAAAAGATCAGCGACCCGTGGAAAGAGGTGTCATGGGACGAGGCCATCCAATACGCCGCCAGCGAATTCCGCCGTATCCAGCAACAGCATGGTCGCGATTCTATCGGTGGCATCACCTCGTCGCGCTGCACGAACGAAGAAACCTATCTGGTGCAAAAACTGGTGCGTGCGGCCTTCGGCAACAACAACGTCGACACCTGCGCCCGCGTCTGCCATTCGCCGACCGGTTATGGACT
>CAZXRS010000242.1:0-3444 GCA_964642635.1 uncultured Bifidobacterium sp.
TGAGCAGTTGATTCCACCGAATCACAAGAACCTTCCCTTGCAGATCATGACCGGTGGATCGCACGATGCAATCGCGGCCTGCGACGCTGCCTTGGTCGCGAGTGGTACGGCAACGCTGGAAGTCGCTCTGTTCAAAAAGCCAATGGTCATCAGCTACAAAATGAACCCGGCTAGCTGGCAAGTGCTTCGCCTGATGGCCTATCAGCCCTGGGTTGGTTTACCGAACATCATGGCGCGTGAGTTTCTCGTGCCCGAACTACTGCAAGACCGTGCAACGCCGGCCGGGCTGTCATCGGCGCTCTGGGCGCAGCTGTCGAACGATCAGAACCGTCAGCGTTTGCGCCGTCGCTTTGTCGATATGCATCACGATCTGATGCGCAATACCGCGTCGCAGAGCGCGCACGCTGTGATGGAACTGCTGTCGCAGCATGGCAGGCTCTGAGCAAGACGTTCAGCTTGCGCTGTTTGATCGCACACGCGAGCTGATTTGCGGTGTGGATGAAGCGGGCAGAGGCCCGCTGGCCGGGCCTGTATTTGCTGCTGCCGTGATCCTGAATCCCGCCAAGCCGATTTCAGGTTTGCGCGACTCAAAAAAACTCAGTGAAGCTCGACGTGATGAGCTCGCGCTGATCATCAAACGCGATGCGCTCGCCTGGTCTATCGCACAGTGCTCTGCTGCCGAGATCGATTCGCTCAATATCCTGCAAGCCACCATGCTTGCCATGCGTCGCGCCATCGAAGGTTTATCCGTGCTGCCTACCTTGGCGCTGATTGATGGTAATCGTTGTCCCGTGACCTCCGTGCGCTCTGAAGCAATCGTGAAAGGTGACGACAAGGTGATCGAAATTTCTGCCGCCTCGATACTCGCCAAGACCGCGCGAGACGCCGTTCTGATGGATATGCATGCTGCATGGCCCGACTACGGCTTTGACCAGCACAAGGGCTATCCAACTGCGCTGCATCTCCAAAGATTGCGCGAGCACGGCGTCACGCCCGAGCATCGTCGTTCCTACGCGCCAGTACGAGCAGTGCTGCAGGAGTCATCGGTATGAATTCGCGAGTCATCAGCTCTCGAGATAATCCGCAATACAAACAGATTCGTCAGCTGGCGACCAGCGCGCAGGCGCGCCGTAAAGCCGGTATGACGGTGCTCGATGGCGTGCACCTGTGCGAAGCCTGGCTGCAGCACCGAGGTTCGCCGACGATGTGCGTGGCGGGTGAGGGGGCGCGCGATAACGTAGAGGTCGCGCGTGTCGTCAACCAATGTGAGCAGCTCGGTGTGGAATGCCTGTGGTTGCCCGATGCTCTCTTCGCTCCGCTCAGTCAGGTAGAGCATGGCGTGGCGCTGCTTTTTGTCATTGAAACGCCTTCATCATTACCGCAGCACACGCTTGATGGCGCTGCGCTGCTGCTCGATGGGCTGCAGGATCCGGGTAATTTGGGTTCCATACTTCGCACTGCTGCAGCCGCCGGTATGCCGCGAGTGTTTTGCAGCCGGGGCACGGTATCGGCCTGGTCGCCTAAGGTGCTGCGCGCTGGTATGGGCGCACATTTTGTGCTCGAGATTATCGAAGATGCTGATCTGCAAGCCTTGCTGAAGGAGCCGAGTGTTCCTGTGTATGCCACTAGCTCACATGCGCCGCACACCATTTATGAAGCCGATCTGATGGCGCCGTCGGCGTGGTTGTTCGGTCATGAAGGTCAGGGCGTGGCCGAAGGCCTGCTGGCTGCGGCCACGGCGACATTAACGATACCTCAGCAATCCGACGTGGAGTCGATGAACGTCGCTGCCAGCGTCGCCGTGTGCTTGTTCGAGCAGCTACGCCAGCAACGCGCCACCCGATAAGCATCTGTATCAACGGCCTGTTGCTGGTAGCACCGGCGCCGCATACTCAACATAGACCAGACCGGGCGATACCCAGCGCTGGCTGCGTGGCAGGCGGGCGGTCTGGTTCCACGGACATACGTGCGCGAATCGATACGGACGCCCATCGATAATGGCGAAGTCGTGGATCACCCGGCCGCGATATTGTCCAATCGGATCGATCAGTTGCTGCGGCTTGCTGACCTCGGCAGGGCGTGGTGCCGTCGGGCTGGCGGGCGGTGGTGCGCGCAGCTCGAACTCTGTCTCTATGCGGCTGAGGATTTCCCGAAGCGCCCAGATCAGCAGCGCGAAGCCAACCCACAACAGAATCTCGATGGTCAGGAAGTTCATCAGGGCTCTCCGAAGCACAGGGGAATGCTTCATAAGTCCTGATACCGGTGGCATCGTTCCTGATGATGGTTTGATTTTTATCAGCGTCGGCCGAAGAACGGTCGGGCTGCTGAGTCGAATTAGTAGGAGCGTTTGTCCAGCTTCAGTTCATGCAGGATCATGGTGGCGATCTCCTCGATCGACTTGACCGTAGTGGACACCCAGTGAATGCCTTCGCGATGCATCATTCGCTCTGCCTCATTGACTTCATAGCGACAGTTTTCCAAAGACGCATACTTGCTCCCGGGGCGGCGCTCATTGCGCACCTCGGATAGGCGGTCCGGCGCGATCGACAAGCCGAACACCTTGTCACGGAACGGTACTAGCCCACTCGGCAGTTCGCCGCGTTCGAAGTCTTCCGGAATAAGCGGATAGTTCGCGGCCTTGATACCGTACTGCATCGCCAGATACAGACTGGTGGGCGTTTTTCCCGAGCGCGATACGCCCACCAGAATCACATCAGCCGCCGAGAGATTCTTGTGCGATTGACCGTCATCATGCGCCAGCGAGAAATTGATCGCTTCAATCCGGTTCTTGTAATCCAGGGAATCGGCAATGTTATGGCTGCGCCCAATGGTGTGCGTGGATTTGGTGCCGAGCTCCTGCTCCAGCGGTTCGACAAAGGTCTGGATCAGGTCCATGTGCATCGCTTTGGCACTATGAATAATGGACGACAGATCGGCTTTGACCAGCGTAGAGAACACGATAGGACGCCGTCCTTCGGTAGAAAAACTATCGTTAATGCGGCGCACCGCTTCATGGGCCTTGTCTACCGTATCAATGAACGGTAGGCGGATTTGTCTGAAGCGAAGGTCAAATTGCGTCAGGACGGAATGCCCGAAAGTCTCGGCCGTAATGCCAGTGCCGTCCGAGACGAAGAAGACCGTACGGTCGAATCCCTGGGTGCCGGACGGTAAGTGACTGTGCATGAGAATTTACAAAAAAATAACGCAAAAAAGACCGGTTGACCCGTTCATAAGCCGGTGGTGACGGGTAAAATGACGCCCAAGCCTATTTTCCCACGCGGACTGTCCCCAAGACAATCAACCATGGATCGAGTCATGCACGTCAAATTGATTGAGCACAGCACTCTCCTTGCGTCCGCGTTGCGCGCACCGATTTCCCACCATCAAAGAGGTAGTTATGTCCAACCCACCATCGGCGGGGGTTCACCAGGCCCCTGACTCAGG
>CAZXRS010000243.1:0-3430 GCA_964642635.1 uncultured Bifidobacterium sp.
CTGACGGTCGCAAATGGCAAGGAAATCCGCCTGAAAGATATCTGGCCGAGCGACGAAGAAATTGATTCGATCATGAAGTCAGCCGTGAAGCCCGAGCACTTCCGCAAGATCTACGAGCCAATGTTCGCGATTCGCACTGACAGTAATACGCAGGTCAAGCCGTTGTACGACTGGCGTGCGCAATCGACGTACATTCGTCGTCCGCCCTACTGGGAAGGAGCGCTCGCCGGCGAGCGCACGCTCAGGGGCATGCGTCCGCTGGCGCTGCTGCCGGATAACATCACCACCGACCATCTGTCGCCGTCGAACGCAATCATGATGGATTCGGCGGCCGGTGAGTATCTGCACAAGATGGGCCTACCGGAGGAAGACTTCAATTCCTACGCAACGCATCGCGGTGACCACCTGACCGCTCAGCGTGCAACCTTTGCCAACCCGACGCTGATGAATGAGATGGCTGTCGTGGATGGTCAGGTCAAAAAAGGTTCGCTGGCGCGCGTGGAGCCTGAAGGCAAGGTGATGCGTATGTGGGAAGCGATTGAGACCTACATGAATCGCAAGCAGCCGCTCATCATCATCGCCGGTGCCGACTACGGGCAAGGTTCATCGCGCGACTGGGCCGCCAAGGGCGTACGTCTGGCAGGCGTGGAAGCTATCGCAGCCGAGGGCTTTGAGCGTATTCACCGTACGAATCTGATTGGCATGGGTGTTCTACCTCTCGAGTTCAAACCCGGCACTAACCGCAAGACGTTGGCCTTGGATGGCACGGAAACGTATGACGTGACCGGCACGCGCAAGCCTCGCGCTGACCTCACACTAGTCATTCACCGCAAGAATGGTGAGACGCTTAATGTGCCAGTGACCTGTCGCCTCGATAGTGATGAGGAGGTGTCGATCTACGAAGCGGGTGGTGTGCTGCAGCGTTTTGCGCAGGACTTTCTGGAGTCTTCGCAGAAGGCGGCGTAAGGGTATCGAAATTGAAGGTAAAGCCACTGGACCCCGGCCTGCGCCTGGTGACGGATTTGCAGGCGACGGCCAATAAACCGTCATCCCGGCGCAGGCCGGGATCCAGTGGCTTTCGTTAAACCCCCGCATTCATTGGAATCGCCATGTCATCGAAACCCCAAATCAAAGTCTCCGCCACCTACCTTCGCGGTGGCACCAGCAAAGGCGTCTTCTTCCGCCTGCAAGACTTACCAGAGCCGGCGCAGAAGCCTGGCCCCGCACGCGATGCGCTATTGATGCGCGTGATCGGCAGTCCCGATCCTTACGGCAAACAGATCGATGGCATGGGCGGCGCGACATCGAGCACCAGCAAGACCGTGATCGTATCCAAGAGCACTCAGCCGGATCATGATGTCGACTATCTGTTTGGTCAGGTGTCGATCGATAAGGCCTTCGTCGATTGGAGCGGCAATTGTGGAAATCTGTCAGCCGCTGTGGGTCCTTTTGCAATCAGTAATGGCTTGGTCGATCCAGCGCGTATTCCAAAAGACGGCGTTGCGACGATCCGCATCTGGCAGGCCAACATCAACAAGACCATCATTGCTCATGTACCGATGACGAATGGTGCCGTGCAGGAGACAGGTGACTTCGAGCTGGATGGTGTGACCTTCCCGGCAGCAGAAGTGCAGCTGGAGTTCATGGATCCGGCAGCGGAGGAAGAGGGCGCCGGTGGAGCGATGTTCCCGACCGGGCATCTGGTCGATGACCTCGACGTGCCCGGTGTCGGCACTCTGAAAGCGACCATGATCAACGCCGGTATCCCAACGATCTTCGTCAATGCTGACGCCATCGGCTACACCGGTACCGAGTTGCAGGAGGCGATCAATAGTGACGCAAAAGCACTGGCGATGTTTGAGACTATCCGCGCTTATGGTGCGGTGCGCATGGGCCTGATCAAGGACATTAGCGAGGCGGCGAAGCGGCAGCACACGCCCAAGGTGGCCTTCGTCGCGGCGCCAAAAGATTACGTCGCATCCAGCGGTAAGCAAGTAAAGGCGGGGGATATTGATCTGTTAGTCCGCGCGCTGTCTATGGGTAAGCTGCACCATGCGATGATGGGTACGGCGGCAGTTGCAATAGGCACTGCCGCAGCGATCCCCGGTACGCTGGTGAATCTTGCAGCCGGCGGTGGCCAACGCAATGCTGTGCGCTTTGGTCATCCATCGGGTACGCTGCGCGTCGGCGCAGAGGCAGCCCAGGTGAACGGCGAATGGAGCGTGAAGAAGGCGATCATGAGCCGTAGCGCTCGAGTGCTAATGGAAGGCTGGGTGCGTGTTCCGGGTGATACATTTTAATTTTTGATGGTTCTGAAGATTGTCAGTGATAGACAACGAGAGAAACTGAGGGGGAGAAGATGAGCCACGAAGCGTTCTACCGCAAATCGATAGACCAACCTGAGGCTTTCTGGTCTGAGGAGGCCAAGCGGATTGACTGGCACAAGCCATTCGAGCAGGTCTGCGATTATTCGCGTGCGCCGTTCGCAAGATGGTTCGTCGGCGGCGAGACCAATCTCTGCTACAACGCAGTTGATCGTTGGGTACAGAAGCAAGGTGACAAGCCGGCGCTGATCGCTATCAGCACTGAAACGCCCGATGGCTCGCCGGTAGAAAAAGTCTGGAGCTTCAGAGAACTGCAACGCGAAGTCGAGCGTACTGCAGCAATCATGCAATCACTTGGCGTGAACCGGGGCGATCGCGTTCTGATCTACATGCCTATGATTGCCGAGGCGACGTTTGCGATGCTCGCCTGCGCACGTATCGGCGCCATTCACTCGGTAGTGTTCGGCGGCTTCGCAGCGAATAGTCTTGCAACCCGTATCGATGATGCGCAGCCGACCCTGATCGTATCGGCCGACGCCGGTTCGCGTGGTGGCAAGCCCATCCCGTATAAACCCTTGCTCGATGAAGCCATCTCACTGTCACAGCACAAGCCGAAACATGTGCTGCTGGTCAACCGTCATCTGGCCGAGATGAATATTGTTGCAGGTCGCGATGCCGATTACGCGTCACTGCGCGATAAGCACATGGACGCCCAAGTGCCGGTGACATGGCTGAAGTCGGATGATACTTCCTACATCCTGTATACCTCCGGCACCACCGGCAAGCCCAAGGGTGTGCAGCGCGATGTAGGTGGATACGCGGTTGCGCTGGCTACGTCGATGCAGCATGTGTACTGCGGGGTTCCGGGGGAGGTGTATTTTTCCACCTCTGATATCGGATGGGTGGTTGGTCACTCCTATATCGTTTATGGACCGCTGATTGCCGGCATGGCGACCATCATGTACGAGGGTACGCCGCTAAGACCGGATGCTTCGATCTGGTGGCAGATCGTCGAGAAGCACAAAGTGACGCGCATGTTCTCGGCGCCGACCGCAGTGCGCGTGCTTAAGAAGCAGCCACCGGAATTGATGCAGAAGCATGACCTG
>CAZXRS010000244.1:0-3381 GCA_964642635.1 uncultured Bifidobacterium sp.
CCCCCACCCCCGGACGACCCTCACAAGCATCGCCAGCCGGGCGCAACAGCAGCCGTCTGCGGCTCATGCTGAGCATCCTGTTGGTGTTTGTACTGATCGCCACTGGCTACAGCGCCTACTGGTTCTTTGTATTGCGCCATCATCAGGAAACCGATGATGCCTATGTGCAAGGCAACGTGGTGCAGATCACGCCGCAGGTACAGGGCACCGTCAGTCGCATCCTGGTGGATGACACGATGCTGGTCAAAGCTGGTCAGCCGCTGGTCATGCTCGACAGCCGCGATGCTGACCTCGCCGTAGCGCAAGCTGAGTCGCAACTGGCGCAAACAGTGCGTGAAGTACGAACGCTGTTCAGCTCACACAAGCAATCGGACGCCAACGTGTCGCTGCGTGTGGCCGAGCTGGCGCGCGCGCAAGATGACTATCAGCGTCGCAAGTCGCTGCTATCGACCGGCGCGGTATCCAACGAAGAATTACGTCACGCAGAGATGGCTGTCGGTGTCGCTCAGGCAGCGGTCAATGCCGCACGCGAACAATTATCTGCCGGCTCGGCGCTGGTCTCAGGTACCGATGTGCAGCGTCATCCGAATGTGGTCAAAGCGGCGACGCAATTGCGCGAAGCGCTCCTGTCACAAGAAAGAATGACGATTGTTGCGCCAGTGGCGGGACAAATCGCGAAGCGTAGCGTGCAACTGGGCCAGCGCATAGCGCCAGGTGCTGCGCTGATGGCAGTGATACCGACCCGTCAGCTGTGGGTAGATGCCAACTTCAAGGAGTCTCAGCTTCGGCAGGTACGCATTGGTCAGCCCGTCAAGCTGGTGACTGACCTGTACGGCAGCAATGTCATTTATCACGGCAAGGTCGCAGGGATGGCCGCAGGCACCGGCTCGGCCTTTGCGCTCTTGCCTGCGCAAAACGCCACAGGTAACTGGATCAAGGTCGTGCAGCGTTTGCCAGTCCGTATCATGCTGGATGACAAGGAACTGAGCACACATCCTTTACGCATAGGACTATCAGTAACGGCCACGGTCGATGTCAGCGACCAGCATGGGCCCTTGCTATCGGATGCGCCGCCCCCCAACTTCACCGCGATCGCCGCCTCGGCTCAAAGCGCCAACGCTGACGCACGGGTCGCAACCATCATCCAGGCGAATCTACGCTAATGGCTGGCGCCGCACCCGCGCCGACCGGCGCTCCAACCGCACCCCCGCTGCAGGGCATGGCGCTGCTCCTGATCACGATCGCCACAGCGATGTCGACCTTCATGGAGATTCTCGACATCACGATCGCCAATGTATCGATTCCGACCATCGCGGGTGCACTCGGCGTCTCCACCAGCCAGGGCACCTGGATCATCTCTGCCTATTCAGTCGCGGCTGCGATTGCAGTACCGCTAACGGGCTGGTTGGCACGACGTATCGGCGAGGTTAGGCTGTTTGTCTTCTCGGTACTCGCGTTTACGCTGGCGTCGACACTGGCCGCATTCTCGACCAACCTGAGCATGCTGGTTGCGCTGCGGTTACTGCAGGGCTTCGTATCCGGACCCATGGTGCCTCTGTCACAAACGCTACTGGTTCGTAATTTCCCTCCTGAGAAGCGCGGCGCGGCTTTGGGGCTATGGGCGATGACAATTATCATCGCGCCTATTTGCGGCCCCCTGCTGGGTGGCTACATCAGTGACAACTGGCACTGGTCCTGGATCTTCCTGATTAACATCCCGATCGGCCTGTTCGGTGCTTTAACTACGTGGACGCTGATGCGCGACCGCGAGTCACCGACCGCCAAAATCCCACTTGACTATATCGGTCTCGTGCTCATGGTCGTGGGCATTGGCAGTCTGCAGCTCATGCTCGAGATTGGACGTGACTATGACTGGTTCGAGTCGAGCTTCATCGTGACGCTGGGCGTGGTCGCTATGATTTGCCTCACCTTCTTTATCGCGTGGACCTGGACCAGCGATAAGCCGGTGGTCGCTCTGCAGCTGATGCGTGATACGAATTTCCGCTTCGGCGTGGTGCTGCTGTCAGTCGGCTTTATGACGTATTTCAGTACGGTGGTCGTTGTACCTCTATGGCTGCAAAGTGTGATGAATTACACACCCACCGAAGCCGGTATGGCGATGGCGCCGATTGGCATCTTCACCCTGATCTTGTCACCTTGGGTGGGAAAGAATGCGCGGCAGCTGAATCTGCGCGTGCTGGCGACGCTGTCTTTCCTGATTCTCGGCGCAGTGTGCCTGTGGAATACACAGATGACGCTGGATGTCACGTTCTGGGACATCGTGAATCCGCGCATCGTGCAAGGCATAGGTCTGGCCTTCTTTTTCATTCCTGTGCAGAGTCTGATGCTGTCGAACATCACGCCGGACCGTATGGCCGCCGCTTCGGGTCTATCGAATTTCCTTCGCACGCTCGGTGCCGCCATCGGTACAGCGGTCAGCGTAACCGGATGGGAGCATCTATCGATCGAGCACCATGCTCGTCTAGCTGAGAGCGTCACCCCCTTCTCGGGTGCGACCAGCAGCTATCTCGCCGGGCTTCAGGCGGGGGGGCTCAGCACCCAGCAGGCCCATAGCGTGCTGGAGCGCGCGATCACATCGCAAAGCCTGGTATTGGCCACGAATGAATTCTTCCTGTACTGCGCACTGTCTTTCTTTGCACTGATTGGGCTGGTGTGGATGACACGTCCATCAACCGCAACGACGCAGTAATCGATGCACATAAAAAAAGCCGCCCAAGGGCGGCTTTTTCTTTTACAGCAGATTGCGATCAGGCGGCTTCACCGATCACCACCACATTGATCTCGACGATCACGTCCGTGTGCAGCGACACGTGCAGCGGGAATTCGCCGGTCGTCTTCAGCGGGCCTTGCGGCATGCGGACTTGCGACTTGTCGACCTTGTAGCCCTTCTTGCCCAGCGCCTCAGCGATGTCGTGGTTCGTCACCGAACCGAACAGACGGCCATCAACACCGGCCTTCTGCGACACATCGACGCGCAGACCCGTCAGCTTCTCGCCCTGCGCCTGTGCTGCCGCCAGCTTCTCGGCTGCAATCTTTTCCAGCTCCGCACGCTTGGCTTCAAACTCAGCGATAGCTTCAGCCGTTGCACGACGCGCGATGCGATTCGGGATCAGAAAGTTACGGCCGTAACCATCTTTCACGCGAACGACGTCACCCAGGTTGCCCAGGTTCGCCACTTTTTCCATCAGAATAACTTGCATGTTGTTCTCCAGGTATCTCGTAAGTCTGAGACCGATCAGGCGTTATGCAGATCGGTGTAAGGCAGCAGCGCGAGATAGCGCGCACGCTTGATCGCGGTATCCACCTGACGCTGATAGTGAGCGCGGGTGCCGGTCAGACGTGCCGGCATGATCTTGCCGT
>CAZXRS010000245.1:0-3364 GCA_964642635.1 uncultured Bifidobacterium sp.
GATCAGCTGGAAGTCTTCGAGGTGCAGGAAGTCGCGCGTACCCTGTAATACAAAAGATCCTGGACCCCGGCCTTCGCCGGGGTGACGGTTTTGCAGCAGTACAGCTACTGACACGTCATCCCGGCGCAGGCCGGGATCCAGCGTCTTTGATGGTTCCCCTCCCATGGTCAAACACAGCAAATCCATCCCCGGCCGCAGCCAACGCGTCGCCGACCAGATCCAGAAGGATCTGGCCGAGCTGATTGCCATGGAACTGAAGGACCCGCGCGTCGGCATGATCACGCTGACCGAAGTGCAACTGACCCCGGATTATGCGCATGCGAAGGTATTCTTCACGACGTTAATCGATGATCCCGTATCTGTGCAGAACACGGTGCAGGGACTGCGCAAAGCGTCTGGTTTTTTGCGTGCGCAACTCGGCCGCCGGCTGCACATACACACGTTACCCGAACTGCATTTCGCGCATGACAATTCGCCGTCACGCGGTGCTGCGCTGTCGAAACTGATCGACGAAGCAAACGCAACCCGCGCCAAAGACGCGGACGAGCAATAAGCTCTCTCTGTTCCCCATGAATCAGCCCGTAAAACGCAAGCGCGTGCCCGTGCACGGCGTGCTGCTGCTCGATAAGCCGGCAGGTATGAGCAGTGCGCAGGCTCTGGCGAAGGCGAAATGGCTGCTGAATGCGGAGAAAGCTGGGCACACCGGCACACTCGATCCGTTCGCAACCGGACTGCTCCCACTGTGCTTTGGTGAGGCCACCAAGTTTTCGCAAGACCTACTAGAGGCCGACAAGACTTACGAGGCTACGGTACAGCTTGGCGTGAGCACCACGACTGGTGACACCGAAGGTGAGGTCATCGAAACGAAACCGGTCGATATCAGCCCTGAGCAGGTCGAGGCAGTACTCGCGACATTCCGCGGCACGATACGTCAGGTGCCACCTATGTATTCTGCGCTCAAGCGCGATGGTAAAGCGCTGTACGAATATGCGCGCGAAGGCATCACGCTTGAGCGTGAAGCGCGTGAAGTCACGATTCATGCGCTCGAACTGATCGAATGTCTGCCATCACAACTCAGGCTGCGCGTTACCTGCAGTAAAGGTACCTATGTCCGCGTGCTCGGCGAGGATATCGGCGCTGCGCTCGGATGTGGCGCCCACCTGACCGCCTTGCGCCGTACGGCGATCGACGTGCTCCACTTGTCAAAAGCGATCCTGCTGGAGGACTTGTTGGCCATGTCCGACGCAGCGCGAACGGATTGCCTGCTGCCGGTCGATACATTGTTGTCAAAATTTCCACGCATCGAGCTCAATGAAGAACTGGCGCGGCGTTTTCGCCAAGGGCAAAGGATAGCGCTAGACCGCGCCGGGATCGTCGCCCCCTGCGACGAAGGACGCGTGCGGGTCTACGACGCCCATGCCCTGTTGGGTACCGCCATCGTGCTGCACGGCGGGCTGCTGGCCCCGGAACGTCTGATGGGCAACATTCCAAGCCATTGAAATTTCAGGATTTTTCTTAATCACGACCCGCCGGCGTGTTAAAATCGCGGGTTTTCCGAATTCCTTTTGCACGGCATCCCATGACCACTACCCAACGCGCACTTCGCAACATCGCCATCATCGCCCACGTCGACCACGGCAAGACCACGCTGGTCGACCAGCTGCTGCGGCAGTCCGGCACCTTCCGAGAGAATCAGCAGGTCGACACCCGAGTGATGGACTCGAACGACCTTGAAAAAGAGCGCGGCATCACGATTCTTGCGAAGAACTGCGCGGTCGAGTACGAAGGCACACACGTCAACATCGTTGATACCCCGGGCCACGCCGATTTCGGTGGTGAGGTCGAGCGCGTGCTGTCGATGGTGGACTCGGTGCTGCTGCTGGTTGATGCGGTCGAAGGCCCGATGCCTCAGACTCGCTTCGTGACCCGCAAGGCGCTAGCGCTGGGCCTCAAGCCCATCGTCGTCGTCAACAAGATCGACCGTCCCGGCGCCCGTCCGGACTGGGTGATCAATGCCACCTTCGAACTGTTCGACAAACTTGGTGCCACCGAAGAGCAGCTCGATTTCCCGGTGGTGTTCGCCTCTGCACTAAACGGCTACGCGAGTCTTGATTCAGAAGTGCGCGAAGGCGACATGAAGCCCTTGTTCAACGCGATCCTCAAGCACGTGCCCGTGCGCGATGATGACTTTGATGGTCCGCTGCAGTTGCAGATCTCGTCGCTTGATTATTCGTCTTATGTTGGCAAGATCGGCATCGGCCGCATCAGCCGTGGTCGGGTGAAGGCGCTGCAAGATGTACTGATCCTGAATGGCCCTGACTCCACGCCGATCAAAGGTCGCATCAATCAGGTTCTGAAGTTCAAGGGTCTTGAGCGCGAGATCGTGCCTGAGGCAATGGCAGGTGACATCGTACTGATCAACGGCATCGAAGACATCGGCATCGGTTCGACGCTGTGTGCGATCGACAAACCCGACGCACTGCCTATGCTCACCGTCGACGAACCGACACTCACCATGAACTTCATGGTCAACACCTCGCCACTCGCGGGACGCGAGGGTAAGTTCGTGACCAGCCGTCAATTGCGTGAGCGACTCGAGCGCGAATTGAAGTCAAACGTTGCGTTGCGCGTTTCGCCCACCGATGACGACACCATCTTCGAAGTCTCAGGCCGCGGTGAACTTCACCTCACCATCCTGCTAGAGAACATGCGTCGCGAAGGCTATGAGTTAGCTGTGTCGCGTCCGCGCGTGGTGTTCAAGATGGTGGATGGCGTACGACATGAGCCTTTTGAGAATCTGACGGTGGATGTCGAAGAGACGCATCAGGGTGGTGTGATGGAAGAACTCGGCCGCCGCCGCGGCGATCTGCAGGACATGCAGCCGGACGGCAAGGGACGTGTGCGTCTTGAGTACCGCATTCCGGCGCGCGGACTGATCGGTTTTCAGGGTGAATTCATGACACTCACGCGCGGTACCGGCCTGATGAGTCATGTGTTCGATACTTACGCCCCCGCCGATACCAAAGGCGAACTCGCCGGCCGTCGTAATGGCGTACTGATATCACAGGATGATGGGGCTGCCGTTGCCTACGCTTTGTGGAAGCTGCAGGATCGCGGTCGCATGTTCGTTAGCCACAACGATGCGGTATACGAAGGCATGATCATCGGCATCCACTCGCGCGATAACGACCTGGTAGTCAACCCGATCAAGGGCAAGCAGCTCACCAACGTCCGCGCATCGGGTACTGACGAAGCCGTACGTCTGGTGCCACCGATCGAACTATCGCTGGAGTATGCGGTTGAGTTCATCGAGGATGACGAGCTGGTCGAGATCACGCCGAAGAGCATCCGTCTGCGCAAGCGC
>CAZXRS010000246.1:0-3350 GCA_964642635.1 uncultured Bifidobacterium sp.
GCGGCGCAGCGGCCAAGCCCTTCATCACGCATCACAATGCGCTGGACATGGAAATGTACCTGCGCATCGCGCCCGCGCTGTACCTGAAGCGACTGGTCGTTGGTGGCTTCGACCGCGTGTTTGAAGTCAATCGCAACTTCCGCAATGAGGGCGTGTCGCCAAGACATAATCCCGAGTTCACGATGATGGAGTTTTATGCCGCGTACGTAGACTACAAGTGGCTGATGGACTTCACTGAAGCGCTGATACGACAAGCGGCGATCGATGCACATGGCACGGCGAAGCTCAACTATCAGGGTCGCGACCTGGATCTGTCCAAGCCTTTCCATCGCATGACGATCGTACAAGCCATCAATAAATTTGCGCCACACTACAAGAACGAACAACTGAATGACGCCGCATTCATTAAAGGCGAACTGAAGAAGTTTGGCGTCGAGCCGCATGCGCACTCGGGGCTGGGCGCATTGCAACTCGCGCTGTTCGAAGAGACGGCCGAGCCGCAACTCTGGGAGCCGACCTATATCATCGACTACCCGGTCGAGGTATCGCCACTGGCACGCGCATCGGACACCATGCCGGACATCACGGAGCGCTTCGAGCTCTTCATTACTGGTCGCGAGATCGCGAACGGATTCTCGGAGTTGAATGACGCCGAAGATCAAGCCGCGCGTTTCCACGCACAAGTTGCTGCGAAGCAGGCCGGCGACGATGAGGCGATGTACTACGATGCGGATTACATTCGCGCGCTGGAATACGGCCTGCCGCCTACGGGTGGTTGCGGTATCGGCATTGACCGTCTAATGATGCTGATTACGGATTCGCCGAATATCCGTGATGTGATCCTCTTCCCGCATCTGCGTCGCGAAGACTAATTCGCAAGTTATTTCTCAAAAAAGCCTGTGCAGCGATGCGCTTAATGCTGGTCAGTTAAGTGCAAGGGCGGTAGTGACTTTATCGCTCATGGGGTCCCAGCTTCCGCTGGGACGACAGTAGGTAGAGCGCCCCTCCAAATCGTCATCCCAGCGCACGCTGGGATCCAGGACTTTCATTGCACACCGACAGTTTTTTCGCTTAGCTGACAAGGTTTAAGCGATGCGCGGACTTTTTCCTGTCACAGAAAATACATATCGATGTAATAAAAATTTATAGCGATTCGTCGGAATCCGCATAGAGGTCGAGTTACACAGACATCGCCCTCGAATGACAAAGGATTTATGATGATTCCGGACGTGATCCAACTTGAATCCCCTCACCTATACCCCAATGCGGACAGCGATACTGAGCGAGTAAAAGCATTATCGCCCGCCACCCCTTCTCTTCGTAGTCGCGTGGCTCTTGCCTGCGCAAGCCATGCACTCCGTGATGTCGCAGGACAAACCGTTGCACGCATGGCAGGACTCGGCACCTACTGGCTTTTGGCGAAGGTGGGCGGCACACCCATGCGAATAGCCAGCGGTATCGTTGGCGCGAGCGTCGCTGGCCGTGTCAGTTACCTGATCGCCCGCCAGCAGATCGGTACAGATACCAACGTCCAATGCGCAGCTGTCAGTGCCTGTACCGTCGTCGGCAGCATCATCGGCGGCGTGATCACTGGTTTGGGCTCAATTCAGCTGGTTTCAGGAATAGCGGCAGGCTCATTGTTCACCGCAGCCGCCTCACTAACGGCGAACTCCGCATCCAATCAAGATGAAATAGAAAATACAAATGAATTAAAGTCGGCGATCGCAATGGGAGCCGCATGCACTGCCATTGGCGTCACAGCTTACATTGACCATCAATGGATGGCCGCATCGGATCATCTCCCTGCTCGCAATATCGGCTCCGTCATCGAATCTGTCTTCATCGAACTATGGAAGTCAGCCGGTGAAAGACTGGGCCCATCGGTGGACCGAAACGTGCTGAGTTTTGAAGGCAAAGTGGTAGCAACCATGTGCGGCATGTTGCCTTACATCCTCGCAACCGTGTACTTGAACGGTACTGTAGCGAGTCAAATGCTGCCGGATCCTGATTCGGCTTCGCTCAGCGAGCTTGCTAAGCCGTTAGCCCTGGGCTCACTCGCGAACGGCGTCCGCGGTGCAAGCAACGCCTTATCCGTTTTCTTGCTTCATCAGTATGGTTTCTTCGTGGTGGATAAACATTCCACAAGCCTTAGAAATCATTCGGGACTACAACAACTCAATCGAGAGACGGTCATCAATAAAACCTGCATCCGCCACATGTTAAGCGTATGCAGAAACGCAGTCTATGCAAACCTCAGAGAAAGCGGTATGGGCGTCGAGGATGCCAGTGTCATCGCTCAAGGAGTCTATGCCTGCTATGCACAATGCCGTGATCTGATTCACGATATTGCTCGTGGCGAGGGATGGAGCGAGCCTAAGGTCAGCTCGCGTACTGACATTGCTTCAGCGTAGCTATTGATGAACTCTGCGGGGCAGCACCGCCGCACAATTCAACGCCAGTTCTCGACAGACAGACCGGTGATTCGTCCAAATTCGCCGATATTTGAGGTAACTACAGTGAGGCCACGTGCCAACGCGGTACCCGCGATAAGAACATCATACGCGCCGATGGGACGTCCCTTCAGACGCAGACTCGCCCTTAGCGATGCACTCGCTGCAGCATCTGCCAGTTCGATATTGAGGGTCGGGACTACAGAAAAGAAGTCGTTTAGCAGAGGCAGGTATTTACGCGCTCGACCTGCATTGAGTGCCAGCCCGTAATCGATCTCCATTCGCGTGACCACCGAGATCGCGAGCGATGTTGGCTCGGCTTCCCGAATACGTTCCAGTACCTGGGGTGTACCTTTCACGAAATCGGAGACGGTACAAGTATCAAGCAAATACTTCATGCGAGCGGATCTTCAGACGGAGGAAGCAGGCCATCTTCTCGGTTACCGATATCAGGAAAGTCTGGGAAACCTTCGTGCCTAAGCACCGACTCCGGCCATGACGGGCGATCCGGCCGGTCTAGTAGATGATTCACGGCTTTTCGAATCAGCGCGTTTCTGCTCTCGCCTTTCTTCTCGGCTAGGTCGGTCAGGCGCCGACCCGTCTCGTCGTCAAGGTAGATATTGAAGTTCAAGGCTCCCTCCCGTCGGGCAAACCATAACTGCTCGACATGTTATATGAAGGACGACTTGGATTCAAGCCCTTGAAAACGTTGAATTTACGGGCGAAATCCCGGCCTACTTCGCCTCGTCGATCCAGGCCATCTGTATGGCCTCAAGAATCTTCTCGCCGGATCGGGCGGGATCATCGCTGAAGCCATCCAGCTCAGTCACCCAGCGATGCAGGTCAGTAAAACGCACGGTCAGCGGGTCGATGTCGGGGTGGGTGTCAAACAGCGCCTCG
>CAZXRS010000247.1:0-3346 GCA_964642635.1 uncultured Bifidobacterium sp.
GTTGAGGATTACAAGGCGCGTCATGGTGCGGAGCAGAAGGCGGCTTGATTTTCAGAGGTGGATCCCAGCTTTCGCTGGGATGACGATGTAATTCTTGATGGGCCGTCGTCCCAGCGCAAGCTGGGACCCACACCTAAAACTGGAAGAAACACCAATGGCAATCACCCTCACCGAAAAAGCAGCAAAGCACGTGTCTCGCTTCATCGAGAAGCGCGGCAAGGGCATAGGTCTGCGCTTTGGCGTGCGCACGACGGGTTGCTCGGGCATGGCTTACAAGCTTGAGTATGTCGACGAGTCATCGGGCGATGACGAAGTGTTCGAGTCGCATGGCATCAAGGTCTTCGTTGATCCGAAAAGCCTTCCCTACATCGACGGCACCGAGCTCGACTTCGCGCGTGAGGGCTTAAACGAAGGCTTCAAGTTTTATAATCCGAATGTGAAAGACGAGTGCGGTTGCGGGGAAAGTTTCCGCATCTGACGCGAGCTTGTCGCCGAACGGACAAGCCTGTTGTGTATCGACAGGCTTTTGTTTTTTAGAGACTCATGGAAAATCATTTCGCGCTGTTCCAGATGACGCCGAACTTCGCGATCGACGCCGCTCAGCTGGATGCCGCTTATCGCGAGCTGCAGGCGCGCGTACATCCGGATAAGTTTGCTGCCGCAACTGACGCCGAGAAGCGCGTGGCGATGCAGTGGGCGACGCGCGCGAATGAGGCCTACCAAACACTGAAGCATCCACTGAAGCGTGCGATCTATCTGTGCGAGATGAACGGCGTTGATCTCGGCATTGAATCGAATACGGCGATGCCGCCGGCTTTCCTGATGCAGCAGATGGAATGGCGCGAGTCGCTGGAGGATGCGCGCGATACGAAAAATCTGGCAGCGCTGGAAGGACTCGATGCCGAACTACGCTCAGCCCGCAAACATCAGCTGTCAGACATCTCCGCGCTGCTCGATGGCGGGCACTATGAACAGGCCGGCGAGCGCGTGCGGCAACTGATGTTCGTCGAGAAGTTTGCCGACGAAGTAGGGCGCGCCTTCGAAGCGCTGGAAGCATAAACAAAGAAAAACATTATGGCCTTGCTGCAAATCGCCGAACCCGGCATGTCGACCGCCCCGCACCAGCATCGTCTGGCGGTAGGCATTGACCTCGGCACGACCAACTCGCTGGTCGCCACCGTGCGGCATGGCATTCCCGAAGTGCTCGACGACGAGCAGGGCCACTCGCTATTGCCCTCCATAGTGCGCTACCTCCCGAACGGGCATGCCCATATCGGGCACAAGGCGCAGGCGGCGCAGACCACGGATCCTAAAAATACGATCGTGTCGGTCAAGCGCTTCATGGGGCGCGGACTCAAGGATATTGCTTACGCCGAGAATCTGCCGTATGCCTTCGTCGATGAGCCGGGCATGGTGCAGCTGAAAACCGTAGCTGGCGTGAAGAGTCCGGTCGAGGTATCTGCAGAGATTCTTGCGACTCTGCGCCAGCGTGCCGAAGACGCGCTTGGCGATGAACTGGTCGGCGCGGTGATTACCGTGCCTGCATATTTCGATGATGCGCAACGACAGGCAACCAAAGATGCAGCGAAGCTTGCCGGTCTGAACGTGCTGCGCTTGTTGAACGAGCCGACGGCTGCAGCGATCGCCTATGGACTCGATCATGGTTCTGAGGGCGTGTACGCTGTCTACGATCTCGGTGGCGGTACGTTCGATATTTCGATTTTGCGTCTGTCGAAAGGCGTGTTCGAAGTGCTTTCTACGGGCGGCGATTCCGCGCTCGGTGGTGATGACTTTGACCATCGCCTGTTCTGCTGGATCATCGAACAGGCTAATCTCGCGCCGCTGTCTGATGAAGACACCCGCATCCTGATGGTGAAGTCGCGTGAGGCGAAGGAACTTCTGTCCTCGCACAGCGAGACTCATATCGACGCGACATTGAACTCGGGTGAAGAGGTCCGCCTGACGATGACGGCGGCTGAATTTGCGAACATCACTCAGCATCTGGTGGCGAAGACGCTGTCGCCATGCCGCAAGGCGGTGCGTGACGCAGACTTGTCGGTTGACGACATTAATGGCGTGGTACTGGTGGGTGGCGCGACGCGCATGCCGCATGTACGCAAGGCTGTGGCCGAATTTTTTCAGACGCTGCCACTGGCGAATATCGATCCGGATAAGGTGGTTGCTCTCGGTGCCGCTGTGCAGGCCAACCTGCTTGCAGGTAACCGGGCTAGCGGTGATGACTGGCTGCTACTGGATGTGATTCCGCTGTCTCTCGGTATTGAAACGATGGGCGGGCTAGTGGAAAAGGTTATTCCGCGTAACTCGACGATACCTTGCGCGCGCGCGCAGGAATTCACCACCTTCAAGGATGGTCAGACCGCCATGGCCGTGCACGTGGTGCAGGGCGAGCGCGAGCTGGTATCAGACTGCCGCTCGCTCGCTCGTTTCGAATTGCGCGGTATTCCGCCGATGGCCGCGGGAGCGGCGCGTATTCGCGTGACGTATCAGGTCGATGCCGATGGCCTGCTGTCGGTGTCAGCGCGTGAGATGCATTCGGGCGTGGAGGCCTCGATCGAGGTCAAACCGTCTTATGGACTCGGCGACGACGATATCGCGCGTATGCTGCAGGACTCGTTCTCCTCGGCTGAAGAAGATATGAAGCGCCGCGCCTTGCGCGAAGAGCAGGTCGAGGCCGAGCGGATTCTGATCGCTACCCAATCGGCGCTTGATCAGGATCCGGATCTGTTGTCTGCCGAAGAGCGTGCTGCCCTCGATGGTCTGATTGTGAAGGTGCGGGAGATGGCGCAGGGCAGCGACCATGATGCGATCAAGGATGCCGTATCGGCGCTGGCAAAAGGCACGGAAGAATTCGCCGCGCGGCGCATGGATCGTAGTGTGCGTGCCGTTCTGACCGGCAAAAAATTGGACGAACTCGCTTAAGTAACCAAGGAAAAGCCGTGCCGCAAATCGTTGTACTCCCCCATGAAACCCTGTGCCCTGAAGGTGCGGTGCTTGAGGTGCCCAAGGGCATTTCGGTCTGCGACGCGCTACTCGATAACGATATCGAGATCGAGCACGCCTGTGAAAAATCATGCGCTTGTACGACTTGCCATGTCGTGGTCAGGGAAGGCTTTGGCTCGCTGAACGAAGCCGAAGAGAATGAAGAAGATCTACTCGACATGGCCTGGGGGCTCGAAGCCACGTCGCGGCTATCATGCCAGGCGATGGTGGGCGATGCAGATCTGGTGATCGAGATCCCGAAGTACACCATCAACCACGCACGCGAAAACCATTAATCGGGAGGCCAGATGAAGTGGACCGACACGATACAGATTGCCGAGGCGCT
>CAZXRS010000248.1:0-3339 GCA_964642635.1 uncultured Bifidobacterium sp.
ATTCGCTAATGCGATCGACAATTTCATCGCCGCGATTGATGGCGCGCGCAAAGAGCTGTTGCCTGAGGCAGGAGTGTCCGCGGCATCAGCACTGCTGGAAATGGCCTGAAGATGCCTGTATTTGCAGCGACTGATCTTGTCAGCAGAACGTACAGCCCTGCGCCGCTTCCTTCAGATACGCGACCTGCCCATGCGAAGGGACGTCAGAGGAGCGATGCACTGAGTGCAGGAACTCCGACGCACGGCTTAAGCGCGCAAGGGATGCACAACAACGCTCCTGGCAGTCCGACATCAGCATCCACAAGGGGAGCGTCCTGCTCACCGGTACCCACCGAACCTGCCATAGCTTCTGCTCACCAGCAGATCGAAGACTATGCCGACCCGATTTTTCAAGAGAGCGAGCCATTCCAAGAGGTTACCGCCCAGGTAAGGAAAGAAAACAGAGATGCTTTTGAGCTGAAACGGCAAGAATTAAGAAAAGACTGGTCTGGTTTCGACAAGGCCTATGACGACTATCGACGCTGGCGCGATAGTCCTGAGGATAAGCGAAACGAATTCGAAGTAGCGGGTAAGGCAGCGCAACTCGCCATCATGAAACGTTCCGGTGTGGCCGGCACTGGCATGATGGAAATGTTCAAACTTCTTGCTGAATCTACGCCACCTTCAGAGTTGCTTCGTTTTATCTCTCCCATCAACGGGGATTTTCGGGCGCCCAAAGAAGGCGTAATCGCGGGTCTGCGGTACGCGAGCGAGGGCGGCAAATGGGTACCGACCCTGGCTTTTCCGGGCACAGGCGCCGGTTCAATGATCCGCGCGCAAATCAGGACCAACATCAACCAGTTTATGGGTAAGGGCGGTGTGCCCGCCGCTCATCAGCTTGGCGTATCGCTGGCACGGGAATGTAACGAGGCATTAAAAAAACAGATTCCTAAGAAAGAACCCCTGGCATTTTCCGGCCATTCGCTGGGCGGGGGCATCGCAACCTATGCAAGCGCGGTCGTCGCAGATCCCACGCTCGGGTACAAACCACGATGCTATACCTTTAACCCGGCCGCTCTCGGGCGCGCGACGTTGGGTGAGCTCTTAAAGTATCCTGATCTGAAAGAGCGCGTGGAGAATCATAAAATTATCCGCGTCAAAAACGATCACGTCAGTAGCCCGGCCATGCAAAGAAGGTTAGCGGCGTTCCTGACAGTGCAAACGCAAAGGCGCATCGTTGTCCCTCGGCACCTCGGAACAGTGTATGTCATTCCACGCGAGTACCTCGATGAGCAGAATCGGAGCGTCGCAGACCTGCACAGGCTGGAATCCCTGACGAGTGTTTATTCAATGGCTAGACATCATCGGGGAACGTTCGATAGTACAGTGCACAGTCCCAAGTCATAGCCCAATCCGCACGCCTCTCGCGAGCCTCAAAGGGGCGATTCGTAGTGCAAAGTAAGCCGGCTATTCAGGGCGTTGACGCGGCGGCAGCCTCACTTGGCGCCGATCCTCTGAAGCATCCCGCTCCGGTATAATCTCGGGTTTTCGCAGGAACCCCGAATCCCATGGAAGCCGAACGCATCAACGCCCTCTCCGCCCTGCTCGCCGATCTCACCGCGCGCGAGCAAGATCTCCGGAGGTATCTTTGACTTCGATCTGAAGTCAGAGAAACTCGAACAAGTTAACGGCGAACTCGAAGACCCGACCGTCTGGGACGATCCCAAACGCGCTCAGGATCTCGGCCGTGAGAAAAAATCCCTCGAAGCCGTCGTCGAAGCGCTGACGACTATCAAGGCCGGACTGCAGGACGCAACCGACCTGATGCAGATGGCGCGTGATGAGAACGACGAGGACACGCTCCTTGCCGTCGAAGCCGATGCCGACGCCCTGAAGGCACAGGTCGAGGGCCTGGAATTCCGGCGCATGTTCTCGAATCCGCTGGATAAGAACAATTGTTTTATTGATATTCAGGCAGGCGCTGGCGGCACCGAAGCGCAAGACTGGGCATCGATGCTGCTCCGCCAGTACCTGCGCTACTGCGAACGCAAAGGCTTCAAGACCGACATTCTCGAACAGTCTGATGGCGAAGTCGCCGGCATCAAGACGGCCACGCTGAAAGTCGAAGGCGATTACGCGTACGGTTTCCTTCGCACCGAGACCGGCGTACATCGTCTGGTTCGCAAATCGCCGTTTGACTCGGCGGGCGGTCGCCATACCTCGTTCTCCAGCCTGTTTGTGTACCCAGAGGTGGATGAATCGATCGAGATCGACATCAATCCGGCTGACGTGCGCGTCGATACCTATCGCGCATCCGGTGCCGGTGGACAGCACATCAACAAGACCGACTCCGCGGTTCGTCTCACCCACGGCCCCAGCGGCATCGTCGTGCAATGTCAGAACGATCGCTCTCAGCATCGCAACCGAGCTGAGGCATGGGCGATGCTGAAGTCGCGTCTATACGAATTCGAACTGCGCAAGCGCATGAGTGAGCAGCAGAAACTGGAAGATGCCAAAACCGATATCGGTTGGGGACACCAGATCCGTTCCTACGTCCTCGACCAGTCGCGCATCAAGGACCTTCGCACTAACTTCGAAACCGGCAACACCAAAGCGGTACTTGACGGCGACATCGATGACTTTATCGCGGCTTCACTGAAACAGGGCGTCTGAACCCAATCTCACTCGACAAGAAAATGATGACTGACAAGCACGAAGCCGTACAACACGAACAAGACGAAAACTCGATCATCGCCGAGCGCCGCGCCAAGCTGGCCGCGCTTAGAGAGCAAGGCGTCGCCTTCCCGAACGACTTTCATCCGCAGCATAAGGCAGCAGCGCTCCACGAGCAGCACAATGATACTGAGCGCGAGGCGCTCGAAGCACAAAACGTATCCGTCGTGGTGGCCGGACGCATGATGCTCAAACGCGTGATGGGCAAAGCCTCGTTTGCGACGATTCAGGATGCTTCGGGCTTGCAAGCTGACGGCCGGATACAGCTGTATATCTCGAACGACGGCGTTGGCGAGGAAGCGCACAACGCCTTCAAGCACTGGGACATTGGCGATATTCTCGGCGCCGAGGGAACGCTATTCAAGACCAAGACCGGTGAACTGACCGTTAAAGTCACGAAGCTTCGGCTGCTCACCAAGTCACTACGCCCGCTACCGGACAAATTCCACGGCCTGGTCGATCAGGAAACCAAATACCGTCAGCGTTATGTCGACCTGATCATGAGCGAGGATACGCGTCGCACCTTTAAGGCACGCACTGCAGCGATTGCATCAATCCGTCGCTTCATGGACAAAGAAGGCTTCATGGAAGTCGAGACGCCGATGCTGCACGTCATCCCCGGCGGCG